>DRJB01000035.1 GCA_011052355.1 Candidatus Kaiserbacteria bacterium | reverse complement strand
TGCGCAGCTTCAATCATTTCGGAATTAATATCAATGAGGTAATATTTTCTGCCGAAACCGTTTTTTGCCAGTGTTTTCGTCATCTCACCGGTGCCACAAGGCACGTCAACAAAAACAGAGTCTCGTTGCAAGCTTGCTCGTTCTGCAAGCAGGCTTGCATATTCCATAAAATATTCTTTTCTGACCGCAGAAACATTTTTGACTTCCTTGCTATCTTTTACATAACTTGCCTTACTAAGAAGTTTCAAAATGTCGTCTTTTCTATAGCGACGATCTTTTCTTGTGCCAATACGAACAGCTTTCAATATGTCATTCTTATCCCATTTTCTTAAAGTATTAGGATGACAACTCAATAAATCACTTGCCTCCTTGAGGGTCAACAAAGCAAACCCCATTGAATCCATCTTGTTTTTGCTATATTCTCTCACCATATCTTAACATTTGTTAACATAAATTAACTTTAACACACGGTACTTTTTACCACAACCCTTTGGGAGCGGTGATGATGCTGATGGTTGGCGGGGCTTGAATAATTGCGAGCCATTGGTCATATGTCAGACATGGGGTCACCGCACTCCGATACATTTTTGAGTTGCGCCGTGTGTTCATTTGTACAGCAGTGGCAACCACTGCATTTTATATGTGCCCCTGCGAGGAATTGAACCCCGATTAACGGCTTAGAAGTCCGCAGTTCTATCCATTGAACTACAGGGGCGAAGTGAGGAAACAAGAATGCGAGCTATCGGATCGTATTCTTGTTCTCTAAAACGAGCCTCGGAATCGGGCTAGTCAAGATACAGGGGCGTTTATGTATTCAAGCACACATGATGCTCCTTCGCATCTTTTTGTTACCCTCGCCCCCTACCCCGCCGGCTTCGCCGGCGGGGTGGGGGGCTCCAGAACCATGCCCAAAAACTACTTTGATGGATCGACAACAGGCTCCGCGTTTGATTCATACGAAGACTGCAAGCTTGCTCGCTTGCTAAAAGTATCCTGCACATGTTGCATGGCACTCGTGTCAATTTCCGCCGCACTAATCACCGTCATGTGTACCGGTGCATGTATCACGATATTATCCTGAAAGAAAAATATACCCCACACAACCTCGCCCGCAATAATAAGTATACTCACCACAATCAATATAAACCAATCACGGACTACGCGCATACGTCCTTCAGGTGGTGTATAGGTGGGCAAGCGCGAAGAAATGAAATCAGGAATAATTTTCATGGCGTTATATGTGGCGTGATCGGCGCCGTAGATGTTGCGACAGTGGCAGTTTGCACAGTGGTTGTTGCAACCACATCAGTTGCCGCCACCGTCAGTGTCATACTGGCAGACCACGGTGAAGACTTCATATCGGATGAACCCATACCCGGTAATGGAGCATTACTAAGAGAAACCATGTGCGTGGTTATATAATACGGCATAGTTTCAATTGCCCCAACAGTATTCATCACCGCGGCAAACGAACCCTGCACGCTAACTGAGATGGCATATATCGGCTTCCCTTTCTGTGTTTCTTTAGAAACCGAAATAATGGAAACCGCCGTCCCGGCTGCCCTGCCGATTGCTTCAAACACATTAAGAAATTTCACCACACTTACATTAGTCACAATATATCTGTTAATCACCGCCTCGTCTTGTATGAGCGACACAACCGTTGTGGCTTCGGTACCCGAACGCGCCAATAATTTCTGCTTTCCACGCACATTTGCATCAAGCTTTACCACCGATTGTCGCAACGAAATCACCGAGTCATATCCCCATCTATATCCTCCGATGAATACAAAAAGAATACTAAGCGCAATAATTAAAATGATAGTATGTTTTTTCATATGTTATGGCAAAAATGAACCGGTAAGTGTGATGGTAAATTTTATGTTTGTATCTTTTGCATAGACACTCACCGGAAGATCGGCAGAAGAAATATATGGCGCCAACTGCAATGACTCTTGATACGCCTGCAATGTGCGACGATCATTGGCAATACCACTGATAATAATTTGTGCCTGCTTCCCTTTTTGCGGTGCCGTATAGGTTATTTCTTTTAAGATAACTCCGTTGCGCGCAATATTCAAAACTTGCTTAATCGCCACTGTCGCGGACGGAGTGGTGGAAAGCGTTCCCAAAAAAGTAGCCTGCGCATTGAGCGCGTTAATTCGTGTTTTAATTGATTGAATATTTTGCGCCGTAATCTGCGCCAGGTATTCAGACGTTGTTTTTAATTGATGGTACCGTGCTTGAAGCATGGTATATGAGGGAAACAGTAATGCCATCTGCACCAAAACAAGTACGGAAAACGCAACCACAACAACGGTACTCAATCGCACAAGATATTCTTTGTGCACCCGCTTCACTGCATACAAGGGCAAAAGATTGATTAATTTATTGTACATAATCTCTGAGAGCGAGCCCTATGGCGGTGGTGTATGCAAAAGATTGCGCATAATCAACAGACGGAAGCCACGTATCAAGCGATGCAAAATTAGTAAACACATCTCCCAACACAACCGGAACGCGCAACGTGCTTGAAAGATATTCCGGCAAGCCGCGCAGTGTCGCGTTTCCTCCGACTAACACCGCGCGCGTTACCGGAGCAAACAAATTATTCGTGCGCGTACGATTTTGCCAATACTCCAGCCGCATGGTAACCTCATCGCGAATTGCCGAGGCGGTAAGCAACATGGCAGAAAGATATTCTTCTTTCCCACCCGACGAAACAATGCCATGTTCAATCTTTATTTTTCGCGCCTCTTCTTCAGAAACACCGAAATATTTTTGTACTGAGTGCGTCAACGCATCGCCACCGACATCAAGCGTGGTAGCGAAGCGCGGAATTTGTCGTTCGGCGATAATAAGTTTCGTGGTGGTCTTTCCAATATCAACAATGAGCACCGTCTCATCCATGTGTGCCGGCAATAACGCGCGCGCCGTGGAAAACATTTCACTTTCAAAAGAGGCGGGCTCTACACCACTTTCTTCAAGCACTTGTAAAAAATTTTCAACTATTTTCCGCGCATAACCGACACCGACCACAAGCGTTTCTCCCGCAACCACCTTCAATGGCATGATATTAAACACGACGGTATCGGGAGGAAGAGGGACATATTCATCAAGAGACTGCTCCACTGCGGTGCGCCATTCTTCTTTGTTTTTCCCACGAACTTTCAATTCAAAAAGGTACGATTTTGATTCCGGCAAGGACACGTGCACCGCTTTCATGCCGTGGCGTTGTGCAAGTGTTTTGAGTGCGTCCGCGACGGATTGTTTTGAAGTGATGTCTCCCTTACTCATAACATTATCCGGAAGTGCAACCTCATCAAAAATATCCACCTCGGGACCATGTGCATATTCTTTAATATGTACCGCCTTCATACTACTGGTGGAAATATCAACCCCGACAGTTGGCAACGCCATATATGCCGGTGGTGGAAAATGAACACGAAAAAAACGTGACAGGGAATGTTCAGTCATTACACAATAGTATACCGCGAATGGGCGCGGAAAAATTATTTTTTAAGATACGGTGTGGAAAATTATTGTCAGTGTGCGGACGTGCCGGGCGAAACGGGATGATGTGGGGTTAAAAATGCAAAAGAATCTCCTTCGCCAACCGCAAACAACATGCCGTTGGATTCTAAACTGAATATGGTGCGCGGTTCTATATTTGTCACAAACGCAAATTGTTTTCCGATGATTTCTTCCGCATCAGACACATACATTGAAATGCCGGAAATAATTTGGCGCGGAACATCCTCGCCAAAATCAACACTTAGTTGCAATAATTTTTCAGATTTTGGGACATTTACGGCAGACAATATCGTACCGATTTTAATTTCAATTTTATGTAGTTCATCAATTGTTATCATGGTGTGAAAGGTAACTGGTAAGAATAAGTGCGGCAGCTTCGGCGTCAACCGCGCGATGGTCGGCGCGGCGTTTCCCGTCAGGGAAACGCCGCGCCTCCTGTGTGGTAAATATCTCAGATTCAAAAAATACGTGTACGCCCGTACGACTGGAAATCTCTTCGGAAAACACTCGCGCATCGTGTGCAACTTTATTTTCCACCCCATGAAAATCTTTTGACTCCCCCATAACCATCGCGTCAACGGAATGTTCTTTAATAAGCACAACAACCATATCAGCAAGTGCTGGAGTATTTTGTAAAATCGCATGCGGAAAACCCATTGTTGCCAATTCATCCGAAAAGGCAACACCAACTCTTTTGCTCCCATAATCTATGCCTATGTAACGCATACCTTATATCTTATCATTTCAATGCACTTTCCACCGACGACATCACATGCTACACTCACCATATGCAGCCACTTATTTCCCTTTCTCATTTTGTAAATCTAAATATTGATATTTTCCTACCACTCCTTGTAGTGTTCATACTCACTATCATTATTCTAAAAGGCTACGCACTGTGGTACAGTGCACGTGATAGTCAGAAGTGGTGGTTCATCGCATTACTTGTCATAAACACCATGGGCATTTTGGAGATTGTATATTTGCTATTCTTTAGTCCTAATCCAATAATTGATACCACCAAATCAGCATTGAAGAAAGACTCGGCGCACGTTCCTGAATCAACAGAATAAATAACATAACATAACTGGAGGGGTGGCAGAGTGGTCTATCGCACTGGTCTTGAAAACCAGAGTCTGTAACAGGACCGTGGGTTCGAATCCCACCCCCTCCGCCAATTTACGATTTTGTCCGAAACGGCAGAATGTGGAGTGTCGCAAAGCGACACAGAATGCCAAGAACGCGCTACGCGCCGAGCGCGCGGTGACTCTTTACTTCTGCGTACGCATTCGGGTTCGTGGTGAAGCGAATACTGCGCACCTCGCGCCCCCTCTGGTCACGAACCAAAACCAAAAATTTCCTTACCAATCCATTTAAAAGGCGGGGGGGGTAGCCGCAAAAAATTAAAAGGGAATTTTTGGTTTTGTTTCCGCCACTTCAATCTCCAAAAAGAATAATCTCATTATTGACATTTTTGTTTGCTCTTTTTTACATCCGCGGCTACCCGAGGTGCATACAATTCGGTTTGCGCTAAGGCGCAAACAAATCTATATGTGCTTGCCCCGCCCGCCCAGTGCGCACACAAATCCCAGCCGTTTTGAAGAAACATTATAAAACGGCTGGGATTGCTCCCAAAATCACAGCTGATTTCAAGTTTTTCTTTGGTGGCAAATTCTTTTATCCGAAATTACTGTATGGATCGGGAAAAATTTCTTTGATCGTTGTTTTCATAACTTTTCCGTCGTGTGGTAATATAACCCCAATGTTGGGAGCATAATCGAGAAGTAATTGACGACAATTACCGCAAGGAGACATTATTTTACCATCTCCGCCAAAAACCGCGACTACCTTCTTGAAAACGCGTTCTCCGTTGCTAATTGCCGTCCCAATAGTGATCGGTTCGGCACATGGGCCATATCCGCAAGAATCAACATTTACTCCTGTATAAATTTTTCCCGACGCACATAATAACAGCAGAGCCGACCGTATGTCTCGGTTCGCGATAGTCCCGCTTTATCACATCAGTAGCGGCATCAATAAGTTTTTGATCTTCTAAATCAATGTTTTTATACATATTTATATATTTCTTCTACGATATCAAGAATGGGTTTTCCTCCGGTATCTATTCTGATTTCATTTGGTAAAAGTTCTCTGGCTAATATTTTTTTGTTTATTTCTAAACCAGCTTCCCAATCTCTGTACTTACTGGATCGTTCCTCATTTTGAATTCGAAATTTTAGAAGTTTATCATCACCAACTGTCAAAGTGAAGAGAATATATTTACAATCTTCAAAGTTTTTATGAAGTTCAAGTATTCTTGCGTCCTCTAGGTCGGTAATAATAACATTGCTAAATTCATGTTTCACATAATTTTTTACAACAAAAGTTAAACTTTCAAAAGCGATTCCCTCCTCCTCTTTATAGGGAATAGTTTCCTCTCCTCGTTTGCGAAATTCTGGAATCCAACCAAATTCAAAACATGGACTCCCAAATTTCTTTTGGAGTTCACTAGCAACAGATGATTTTCCTACTCCAGGAGCACCAGCAATAAAAATTAAATCTTTCATAGTAATTCCTCAATAGATACAGCAAGGATTTTCGCAATTTTGCCCACAATTACAACGGAAGGAGTTTTAATAACCCCACTTTCAATTTTGGTAAGGGTTGTATATTTCATGCCAGACTTTTGGGTAAAATCTTCTTGCGAAAGCCCTAACTTATTCCAGTGTTTTTTGATGTTATCGCCGATGTTGTTATTAGTTGTCATATTTGCAGTATCTTGATAGTATGAAAGTATAGCAAATCACTTTCATACTATCAAAAATTATGATTTATTTCAATCTGTTAGCGGCAAAAACAAAACCAAAAATTTCCTTACCAATCCATTTTAAAGACGGGGGGTACAGTCGCAAAAAAAATGAAAGGAAATTTTTGGTTTTGTTTTTGCCGCTCCATCACCCCCGAAGTCTGTTGTAGCTCTGTAGTCCGCTCACACACTTTATCGCCTTCGTATTGCACATTATAATAAAGATCTTTATCTTCCGCTTCCAATTCAAAATATACGGTGTTGCGTGTTCAATCCTGCTATATTCTTCGGCTGTCATTATGTTACTTAAAATAGATTGTATTGTTTCTGATTATTTTTCCTCTCCATCAGGTAACACTTCACTTGGATTTGGAACAACCGCAACATGAGCTTCGGGCAACTCGAATGAGTAAATGCCGTCATCGGATTTATAGAATCTTGCCTTCGGTAATTCAACTCCTTTGGGTTTTTCTCTAAAATCTTTCGTGCCATAATTGTGGAATTGTCCTGTGAGATATTTTATTTTGCCGGACGGCACATCGGGAATTTGCTTTTTTACATTTTCGCCCATCGGATGGTGTTCTCCCTTTTCATCATCAAAAGTAATCGGCTCAACTTGCGTATGCAAATTCCCCGCAACAACAAGCGTTGTGCCATCGGCGAGATTAGTAATAATATTTTTTGCCATGCTTGCATTTTGTGTATCCCAATCGACAAAAGGTGTTTCGCTATCAAAACATACAAGCGCTTTAAGCGAACCCTCGTCCTGTAATTTTTTGAGAAGCGCAAAATGTCCAGCGGTAATTCTTCCATCAGAACTGTCTTTTATGGCTTCAAAATCTAATTCCCCCGTCTGCAAAAAATTCTCGGCAGTGTCTTGCAATTCCTTGTTCCATTCAAACGCTAATTTATTAAAGCCAAATTTTTTAAAAAGAGTGTAGATAATATCAACATTCTCTTTTACGCCATGTGTTTCGCCAAGAAGTAACAATTTAGCCACACCGATTTCAGAAACTAAACTTTTGGCACTCTTTTCGTCAAATTCTGTATCTATCTCACCAACCTCAATATTTTTTATCGCCTCAACAAAAGCGAGGCGCCTTTGCTCAACATTTCTCCCGCTTTCAATTTTTTGTGGTCGCTCAAATTTTTCCATAGTTACTTCAAAAGCTCGCTACCACTAACCCCCAACGCATCAGCAATCTTAGCAATTGTCTCAAGTGTAGGATTTTGTTTTCCAGCTTCAAGGTTACTGATATACGCCCTATCGATTTTGGTCGTGCGGTGAATATCACCCTGAGAAAATCCTTTAGCTTCCCGAAGCCTCTTCATATTCTTGGCAAATTTTTGTACCTCTGTATTTTTCATAAAATCACCATGTACCTCTAGCTTATCACTTCATTGTGTTTAATAGCAATAATGTGATATATTCTATAAGTGAAATGTTCGGGCTTCGTCCAAGAAACACCGCCAATTCGCGATTCCAGCGTTTTGGATGAAATCCAAACCCAACATCCAACAACTCTGGCATGCTATGCCTTTTAATCCACTGAAGATAGAGTTCATCGGTGCCAGCGGTGATGCAATTTTTTTGTGTAAAGTCCAAGCATTTCGCCACTCAAATGACTTCATATAGCAGTATCCATACAAAAGTGCTTACAAAAGCATTTTTTGAGAGTATTATGTTTGTATGAGTGTCTGTGCAAAAAATAATTGAGATTTCTTCGGCAAATTTATAAACTTTTTATTTCATAGTATCTATGAAAGATAAAATACTCTTTCCAAAAGAAAATATCATAACTACAGAACTATTTAACATAAGCCAAGATTGGGAGGTTCCAATCCCCGGCTTTTTTATAATTGCTCCATTACGAGAACTAAAATCTATTGATGAATTTACAGATGAAGAGGCGGTTGAATTTATCAATCTAATCCGCAGGGTTCGTAAAGGAATGAGAAGCATTCTTAAAATTGAAGAAGTTTATTTCTTCCAAAATGAAGATACGGGATGGAAATTTCATTT
>DRJB01000034.1 GCA_011052355.1 Candidatus Kaiserbacteria bacterium | reverse complement strand
TTATCTTTCCAGCTTTCACGAGACGATATAATTTTATTCTCACAGAAGAGTCAGCTATACCGATATTCGGGATGTCTTTTATACTAAACAATGGCAAATTACGAACAAGATCAAGCATTAATTTAGTCTTGTTTTTCTCTTTTCCTATATTTTTAGTCATAAAATGATATTGTACTCACTTCCAAAAGTGTACATTTATTGTATATCTTTGGAAGTGAATGCCAACGGGGTTCGTGTTGATAATTCACCAACACATAACGGCTTTTATACTCTGTAATTTGTGCGCTTTCTCGGTCGGCAGGCGTATGTTGGCGAGGTAGAGGATGTTCATAATGAAATGATTATGTTTTTTGAGCGGTGAAAACAAAACCGAGTGGATTTCTTTTTATACTTGCTGGACGGAACAAAATGAAAAGCGCATCAAAAATAGCGTACCAACAGTATCCGATTCATAAATGTACCTATCAATGAACGCTTCTTTATTTTTATAAATCATAATTTTGTAATTTCTTTGATGATTTTTGTAAAAAGCACATGTAATGTTTGCTTTTTCAAAATATCAGAAATATTTCCCTCTATCTTTCCAATGTTTGGTGTTGATAAAACACGCAAAAGATTTTTATGTAATGAGTCACTAGAATCAAAAAATGTTGATTCGCCAACAAGTTCTGCAAAATCTTTACTTTCGGCAAGCACCACACAACCACAAGCTACTGCCTCAAATAAAGTCTTGTCAAACGCACCTGAGGGTGTGGTGTTTACAAATATCTCATGTGCTTGATATAAAGAAGGTGTTTCGCTATTTGGTACGCCTTGTAGAAAAGTAACGCGCGATTCTATCCCGAATTTACGAACTTTTTCTTTAAGAGAATCATAATAAGATTCATCTTTCGGAAGTGGCGAACCAACGATTGTAGCAGAGAAATCTATATTCTCGCGCGCGAGCATAGCAAGTGCGTCAATAAATATTTCCAGATGTTTTGATGGTGCAATGCGCCCAAGAGAAAGAATAGAATGTGGGGTACGCGTTATATTTATATTTTGTGAAAATCGGCTTGTATCTATTCCTACCGGCAATAGGACTGTTTTTTTATATTTAGCGGTATAAGAATGTTTTGATGTACAAAATACTTTTGTACAAAATCCTGCTGCAATATCAGTGCGCCAAGAACCTGCATAATGATTTCGCCATAAATAAATGCGTTTTCCCATAAGCTTCCAAATCCATCCCGCAATCAAGATATACTCTTGGTTCATATGCACGAACACGGTATCGTAGTTGTGGCGCAATTTCCATATTAGTGAAATAAAACGAAGGGCGTACGTAGCGCGCCGCCCCATGCGCCGGGCTCCGCCCGGCGCATGGGGCTCCTGTCGCTTTTCATTTTCTTTTCCCAGTGAATGCACCGTCACGTTTTCCGGCAAATCATACTTCCCCTTTTTAAGACAAATTACTTCTATATGATCCGCATGCTTTGAAAATTCCTCCACCCACCGCACAAAAAACCCCAGCACCGGGTCGTTGGCGTCTATTGCTTGCGTAACGATGAGTATTTGTTTTTTGTGATGTGTCATAATCCAATAATTTTATTCAAAAATATCTGTGTGTGAACCTGTGCGAATAAGAAATAGTGTTGTTTCAGTAATTTTATACACAAGTAACCAATCATTAGTTATATGACATTCCCGATATTTATACCACTTACCCTGAAGTAGATGTGGTCGTGCAGACGGCGGGAGTGAAACTTTTTGTTGTAAATTTAAAAGTATGCGATGAAGAAGTTTCATATCGGCACCTCGGCGTTGTAGTCGTCGTAAGTCGCGTTTAAAAGAATTCTCAGTGTAAATATTTCGCATCCCATTCTTTACCAAGCGCACTACTAAGAAGTTCATCTACCGATTTATATGTCTTTCCCTCTCCACGTTCTACCGCACGGATTGTGGCGCGTGTGCGCGCATTTGGAACATGAAGTGAAAACGGGATTGTTTTCTCAACGGCAACGCGACGATAAAAGACACCGATTGCCTGTGAAGGGGTAAGTCCTATTTTGCGCAATACCTTTTCCGCCTTTTCTTTCACTGACGGCTCAATACGTGCACGAACAATTGCGGTTTTAGTCATAAGTTAAATGTAGCCCAATTGGGCTACATATGCAACCCCACCCATCCCCTGAGGCGCCAAGCACAGGGGATGGGTCCACGGGCTATGGCAACTCATTGAGCGAATTGATAACTTTCCATCTTCCATCTCCTGTTTCGCCATCGCGACGTATCTCATAAAGTTCCATGTCGGAACAATGCTCTGAGATATTTTCAAGTACGCTTGGCTTATCATCCACAAATAATTTCTTTCCGAAATAGTTTTCAAGATGCTTGGAGAGAAACGGACCTTTTTGTATTTCGCCGGTGTAGCGTACCGAAACTCTTGGAATACCAAAAAGCGCGCTGTCCACTTTTGCCTTTTGAAACAAGACAGCGCCGTACGTTACAATAATGGATCCATTGCCCGTCATACGCAAAAACTCGGGAACATCGGAATACACAAATTTACCAAGCTCCCCGGGAGGAAATGTTACCTCTCCGGACTCAATAAAAGGAACGAGTGTTTGGGCAATGTCTTTGTATACACACTGTTCCAGAATTTTTCCCGTGTCATCTCTAGTGTGCAGATATTGCGCGAATGCCGGCGTATCAAAAAGTGTTCTATCAAAATCAAGAAAATATATCATAAAAGTTTTTTCAGCGTGGTGGCAAGTTTTTGCACATCATGACGCACCAACGAACGGGGCACGGGGTCTTCCGGAACCGCTTTCACAAGCGCAACGGAAACCAGTGGCGCGCGATGCACTCGCACATCATTTCCGAAATCGTCCACAACCGGAAACTCGCCTTCTTTTGCGTACAAAGAATACGCGCGCTTAGACAGTTCGTTCTCGCCGTTCTCGTGAATAACTATAGCATCAATGGAGCGCGTTGCGTAACGTTCAATTTCGCGTACGTGCGCGGATGCGGTATACCCCTCTGTTTGCCCCGCTTTTGTAAATAAATTCATCACATAAAATAATTTTGCCTTTGTGTGTGTGAGAGCATCAGAGACACCCGAGGGAAGTAACGTGGCGATTGTTGAAGTGTATAAATCACCGGGACCGAGTATTATATAATCCGCACTCATAATTGCATGGCGTGCATCGGCGGAAACGGTAACCCTTTTGGAAAGTTTCAATGCTTCAATCGGTGAGCGTCCGATTGTACGCGTATCTATTATATGCTCACCCAAAAGTTCCGTTTTATCTTTAAGAATTGCCTTTAGCTGTGTAGCGCGCTTTGATACTGAGAGCACTTTTCCGCTTACACGCAAAATGCGCGATGCCTCTTTGAGTGCGGCATCATCGGAACCGAGCAGTTCGGTCAACGCCGTGATGAAAAGATTTCCAAGACTGTGCCCGGAGATGTCTCCTTTTGAAAAACGGTGCGAGAATAATTGGCGGAGCATTGAGTCTGGCGAGGCAAGCGCCACAAGCGCTTGCCTCGCATCGCCAGGTGGCAACATGCCGTACGCATCACGAAGACGCCCCGTTGAACCGCCATCATCTGCGGAAGAAACAATCGCCGTGAGATTTATCCCCGGAATGTCGCGAAGCCCGGAAAGCACCACGAAAGTACCGGTTCCACCGCCCAAAGTAATCACGTTTTTGTCTTTACGCATTATGGTCTATGGCTGTGTGGGCTATGTGGGCTGCGCCCCCGCCCCATGCGCCGGCTTCGCCAGCGCATGGGGCGGGGGCTGCGCGCGACGGAATATCCATCATCAACCACATTTTGTTCATTGTGTACTATAACTCTCTTTTATGCGAAATGGTTTTACTCAGGTCATCTGCAATGCGCTTTGGTATGTCGCCTGAAGAATCAATGTATCGCCGTACCGCCATCATCGCCAACTCCGCAAGAGTATGCCGAAGTTGCATATCCTCAATAACGGTGGCAACCTGCTCGGCAAGACACTCAACATCTCCCACCGAACACATCAGCGCGGACTTATTATGTACAAATACATCACCCATCACTTTGACATCAGTCACAATCATTGGTGTGCCTGAAAGCGCAGCTTCAAAATAAGTACGGCTATATCCTTCATACGCGCTTGTTTGAATAAATGCCTGCGCGGTATTTTTTAACAACTCTGACACATCAGAGCGATTTCCAAGAAAGATAATTCGGTCTTTCACACCAAGTGTATTTGCGATATGTTTAAGCGCTTTGCGTTGACTGCCCTCTCCCACAACCAAAAGCCCAACCGGATATTTTTTCTGCACTAACCTTGCAACTACTCTAATTGAATCTCCAATACGTTTTTCTTTTTCCAATCTTCCAATCGCCATAAGCACAAACGTAAAAGGAAATTTCGGCAGTGGCGGATAGTGCGGTTGTGTGACGTGGACGGAAGTGGCCGTGGGAACAACAATGGATATAACTGTTGGGTTTGGAATACTCTTTCCATAGCGCTCAATAATTTGATGTCTTATCCATTCAGACACCACTCGAATGCCATCGGCTTTCGGAATGACCGCATTGGCAATGTGTATGCGCACTTTGTTTTTAAAAGAGTTAACGGTGAAAAACGGTGAGAGAAAATCGGTGTGTATTTGTATATGCAGTTTTGCAGATGTCGCGCGTACCGCGTGCATGGCAACCCACCCGTGCTCAAAAGGGTCTTGAGCAGACACTACCTCAATGTGGTGTCTGCTCACAAGCGCTTGCGCATGGCGCAGGAGCGTATAGAAAAACAGCGCACGCCCGACAATGGTCGGCAATGGGCGCAACCCATGCAAATACAAATTTCCATCTTGCACTTCCGTATGTTGCGCCGCGCGAGAAAGAATATGCAATTCCCCTATGGCAGAGGCATAGGTTTTCATTCGCGCGCGCGCGACACTTTTTGGCTCAAAAATTGTCGGATCGTTTGATATAAAAAGTACTTTCATAAAAGTTTGGAGAGTGCTGAAATCGTAGTGTCGGACATGGCTTCCGGTGAAAAACGTTTCGCGACGTGCGAAGCTTCGGTTTGCAAACGTGAACGCATATTTTTTTCTAATATCATGCTCCCAAGAGCATCGGAAAGTTCGCTTTCATCGTGACCGGATACAAATATGGCTCCGGAATACCCATCAAGTACCTCCTCGTTTCCACCAACACGCGTCGCAATAATAGGTGACGCACATGCAAGAGCTTCAATAAGTGTGTGCGAAAGACCTTCGTATGAAGAATTAAGTACAAATACATCCGCACTTTGTATAACCGCAAGCAGTTCTGCGTGCGAGAGCGCTCCCGTGAATAGGTAGTCATTACCAAGAACCTCTTTTGCGTGCGTGGAGAGTCGCGCGCACTCCGGACCATCTCCAACCACCACAAGCGACACGACGCCGGAATTATTTTTCTTGGTATTTTCGGTGCGCAAATGAGCAACAGCATCAATAATTCCATCTATGCGCTTCCACAAAACCAGGCGCCCGGCGGTAACAACAATTGGTCTCGGCAACTCCGCTACCAGCTGTGGCACTGCACTCTTTTCA
>DRJB01000033.1 GCA_011052355.1 Candidatus Kaiserbacteria bacterium | reverse complement strand
TAGCGTTTTATAAAACGACCTGTCCAGTCAAGTAGTTCTGCATTAGCGATTGGCGCCGGATGCGAGACGACGAGCAAACGGTTCTTTTCATCAATCTCAAGAGCAAGCGGTACGCCCGGTTTAATACCAAGCGCCTTGAGAGATTTCTTCGGAATAACCACTGCGACCGACGAACCGACTTTGATTGCTTTTTGAATTGTTGCCATATGCGTATAAATTATGATTATAACGGCATTATAATCTAATCGTAGATGACGGTCAAGTTATATGGTAATAGAAACAAGCAGTGTGATACCGGGGCTTCATTAAGTATTTAATGAAGCCCCGGTATTATACTGCACATTTTTGTATTTTCTAGGCTGGCATATTGCCAGTGTCCAACACATCATCAACAAAATCGCGTATGTCATCATACTTTTTTATTAAAGCTGTTGTATATTCCTGCTCGCTCTCTATGAACTTTTCAGATGCTTCAAATGCGCGATTAAGACGCTCCTGTTCTTTTTCCTTTCTGACTGAAGCGATACGTTCCGCCATCATTCCATGTACACCGATACTTGTCAGTAATTCTTTTTCTTCGTGTGTTTCATCGTCTGCTTCCGCATCTTCTGTGTCCTGTACATCGCCAGACATAAGCTCTTCTTTTTCTTCCATTTCTTTCACCTCTTCATTAACATTCTTTATTATAGCTGCCATTTCATCAACAGAAAACAATAATTTAAGTTGTGGCAACACTTCCATATCCTCAAGTAAAAACATTTGCACAAGCTCTTGCGCAAATAAGTATTTTACTTTATCAAGAGCGCTACTATCACCGCTGTGTACAATGCGAAGCCCCTCAAGGCGCGCCTCGGCAACAGTTTCCTTAAAATTAATAGTATCAATTTGAGTATTTACCATGGATAGACGTTGCATCTCATCAAAAATAATATCTTTGGATGAGAGCAGATTTTCTGATAGTCTTGTAAGGACAGGTGGCTTCCCATCACCCAAATCATACATTGTTTCCGCACAGCTCTCCGCAACATAGGATATGAGTACGTTCAGGTTTGCTCCTTTATCAGGGTCTAAATCACGCATTCTTTTCAGTGCCGCGGTTTCAGTATTTTTTAGATAATCAATTATTGTTCCCTCTGAAGACTTTAAATTTGTTTCTCTTTTAACTATGCTTGCACCCTCGGCTACTTCTTGCTGATATATATTCTCCATCTCTTTTCCTCTGCGAGATTCTAGACGTATTGGAGATTCATCACCTCTAATCGGTTTGTGTTCCATGATATTAAATATACCACACCATATGGGAAGCCGAACTTCCGCATGGTGTGGTATGAGAGGAATATCTTTCTTTACAGGAACATAAGAAATCCCGCCGATAGAATTAACACGAGTAACAGTGGAAGTGTCCACGCAGACGAAAGAAATCTATGAGTGAAAGAGGTTTGCGGTGATGTCGTTGCCGAAGTGGATGTGCGGTTGAGGATAATAGATGACGTGGATGTTGCCGGTAGGCGCGCCGGGTGGGCGGCGCGCCTACTCTCAGACGCTCTGGCAACGAGAGCCCCCACGCCGGCGATTTGTGTCGCCGGCGTGGGGGCTATTGACGCTTTAGTGTCATACGCAGATGTTGCATTATGTGAGCGAATAATCTTTTGCCGTACCGTACCACTATTTCCCTTCTCTCCTCCCTGTACCGTACTATAACGAACATGCACTAAGGAAAGTTTCCTTGTGTCGGACATGATGCGCTTCACTCTTGCGTTGGACGGAGCATGGCGCGCTACCTCTTTACCATTTGGATATAATAATTCCGTATCATTTGTGACTGAAAGTTTTGTGATATCTCTCGGGAAAAGCACAGAGGTGTTCGGCAATATGACCGTGTGCCGTGGAAATGCAAAAGTAGTGGTTCCCGCGCGCAATTTCCACAATGACATATCCAAACGATATGGCGTATCATTTCGCAAAGTAATACCGTGCGCGGAAATGCTCGGCATGGAAACATGTGCGTTACGTACCGTTACAATCATGTCATCTTCCCCACTGCCCAATCCTTGCACCGCATTTGCAACCACTGCATAGGTGCCCGGCGCGCGATAATTCTTAAAAACACTCGTGCCGGTTGCCTTTGAACCATCTCCAAAAGCCCAATACACAATTGCAGATGTATATTGCTTCCCCACCTTGTCGGTTACCACCGCCCCAAAACGAACATCGGCTCCGGCAACGGTATCTATATTATTTCCAATGGAAATAAACACTGGCGGAACTGGTTCAAACTCCGGTGGTCCATAATGTCCGGAATATGAGGTGGTGGTAACCGGTGTGGTGGTGGTTGCGGTGTTGGATGCGCCGCCCTCTGCAGAGGGCGGCGCATCGGTGGTGGTGGTTGCGGTGGCAGCAGTGGCGCCGGCTCCGCCGGCGCCACTGCTGCCCTGAATTGTCGCACACGACGGTACTGTTCCCACAGTTGCATTTGCTTTACGCGGTGTTCCTGTTGCGGTTATCCAGCCCGTCGCTGTGCGCTGAGCTGTTTGTTTTGTAGTATTATTCCCACCAACTATGCACCAGTTTTTACCTCCCACCACCGTGTCCACGGTGGTGGATGCAGAATTGGTCAATATAAGTGTTTCTCCGGCATTTTTAAGACTTCCGGTGTATATTTTGTCTGCTTTAATGTCAGGCACTGTTTTATCACTAGTGCGCTCAAGTAGAAAATACCCCTGCGGGCTTATGGTATCTTTTGAGGAAAAGTGGATGTCCGGCGAACCATCTTTTGTTTTCAATGTCCATCCATTAAGTGAAACTTTCGCGGTGTCGATATTAAAAAGCTCTATCCATTCTGCATCCGCACTCTTTTTTGTTCCCATCCATGCTATTTCATTGATACGTACCGTACCGGCAGCATATACAAACGAAGGAGTTAGTGCCAACACGCACGCGATAATAAGATATTTATGAACGTCCATTGAGAATATCTTTTAGTTTTCGCTCGGATATCTCAAATGGTTTTGGCGCGAGCTCATCTTTGTGTGGTTCTTTTTTTGGTGTGGTATTGCTGGGAACCGCACGTTTGGCTGTTACGCCCCCGCTAATACTCGCTCCTGCGGCGCGAGTATTAGCCACGCCGGTGCCCCTGTCGCCTTCGGCGACAGGGGCACCGGCTCTCCCTCCGGCGTTCTCCAGCACATCAGAAAGTGTCTGTTTTAATGTGCTCTGGTTTTGCATTCTTCTTCTTTGCTCATCTTCACGAGATACATTTGTTACGGAAGCGATAACATCGCGCAACGATGCACCGACATTGTCTTTCTTTGTCCGCGAAACATTTCGTTCACCGTGCACATTATGCGCACCATACGCACTGTGTTCCTTCATTGCGTCCTCAGGCATATTGTGTTTTTCTTTCGCAAACGGATTACGTGGGTTTACAAACGAATCGTGTGCACGCGCGGGCATTGCGCGGGTTTCCCTCGCATCACCCCTGTCGTATGGCGAGCGCGCTTCGCGCGCGTTCGCCTTGTTTTCTCTACCACTGCGCGATGCCCGTAGCTCGCGTGGTGCACGTGGCGATTCAGAAGATTTAGGTATTCCGGCTCCGGCAAGAACAGCGGCAATAGCATCCTCCACTTCTTTGCGCGGACGACCAAACTGCGTGCGCGATGCTTGTATCACCTCTTGCATATAAATGCGCGGTGGTGGCTCAATTGGCGGAATGGTTATCGCAGAGAACGGACGCGAACCGACACCGTCAATCATGAGTGATAAATAAATATGTGCAAACCCAAGATTCACCAAATCTTCTTTTGTAAACTCCGGCATAAATATCGTCTCCAATACTTCCGCATCAAACGGACCAACACGAAAAGCAATCGTAGTGCCCACGTTTCCAAACACCGCCGCGCGCACTTCCTCCTGCATTTGCTCAACATATTGGTGCGCAATAATTAAATCCAGTTTATATTTTCGTGCCTCTGAAAGAATCTCGGAAAATGATTCGGTTGCGAAATTTTGAAACTCATCAACATAAAAGAAAAATGGTGGCACATCCTTACCAACGGAAATTCTGCTGTCCGCCCTGCTCATAGCGGCAAGAAAAATATGCGTGGTGAGCATGGAGCCCAACAAAAGCATATTGGTATCGCCCACGAGCCCTTTTGAAAGATTCACGATGAGGATTTTTTGTTTATCCATCATATCTCTAATATCAAACGAGGAAGTTTTTTGACCGATGATATTTCTAATGAGCGGATTATTGGTAAATTGACCGATTTTATTTTGTATTGCCGGTGTCGCCTCTTGCGTGTAGCGGTCCGTATAGTTGGTGAATTCTTTCATCCAAAAATCCTTCACGAGTGGGTCTTTCAAATTATCAACCACCTGTTTACGATATTCCTTGTTCGTATACATGCGGTTTACATCAAGCAATGTGGAGCCCGGGTATTCAAGAAGTGCAAGAAGTGTGTTACTCAAAATGTATTCCATACGTGCGCTCCACGCATCAATCCATACCTTTTTGAAAGTTGCCATCAGTCCGGAAACAACCAGGTGGCGCTTGTCGTAGCCGATATCTTCCATGATGTTAAATGCAATCGGTTGTTCAAGATCAAACGGCGCAAAATATACCACGTCATTTACTCTTTCGGGAGGAATGTAATCAAGAATTCTTTCCGCCGATGCACCGTGCGGGTCAATAAATGCCAGCCCCTCACCATTGCGAATATCTTGAATTGCCATATTCTCAAGCATGGTGGATTTACCCATGCCGGTCTTTCCAATGACATACATATGCTTGGATCGGTCTTCCTGCTTAATGCCAAACGGCACCGAAACACCGCGAGCATTCGTTGCGGCAAAATAAGTTACTTTGTCCGGATTGTTCATACTATAACTATAGCATCAGTATACCCGCATATCTCGCAATGTGTGAGTAAAATTTTTTGTGTAGAATAAGGAAAATAAATACTACGAGAGGGGGGAAGGATCCTTGTGTTGCGATTCTTCTGATTCATTCACAGACGGGGATGGAGATGTCTGTGACATTGTCTGCGTTGTGTCGTTTTGGGAGGCGATGCGCCGTGAGCGGAATAAAAAACCAATGCCTATAATGACGATACCGAGTATCGGAAGTATGTATGTATACCAAAACGTCGGCACACCGCTATAGGGCGTTATAACAACGAGTAAACCGAACAAAATGAGTGTACTTTCAGATGACATGTCTAGTGTGTCTATTCAGTATATCAATGAGTGATGATAAGCACAAACTCGCCCCTAACCTCTTGCGAAGCGGAGATAAAATGCGCTTCAACTTCTTTCGCTGACCCTATGACAACCGACTCGTGTATTTTTGTCAGCTCTCGCGCAACGGTAACTGTGTGTTGTGGCGAGAGTGTGTCTGCAAGTGTAGAGAGTGTTTTAAGTATGCGGTGAGGTGATTCATAAAACACTATCGGGCGCGGTGCATTTGCAATTTCTTCAAATAATTTCTTACGTCCTTTTTTGTGTGGGAGAAATCCAAGAAAGATAAAAGTGGACGTGGGAGCGCCCGCAATTGAAAGAGCAGCCGTGAGTGCCGATGCTCCCGGAATAACTTCAATGCGCGCATCCGGCAATTCATGGCGCACAGACGCAACAAGTTCGTTGCCCGGGTCGCTTACACCAGGCGTGCCCGCATCAGTTACAAGTGCAACATTCTTTCCTTGCGACAAAAGCCCAAGAATGCGCGCGCCGGAGGCGCGCGCATTGTGTGCGTGGAAAATCACCAATGGCTTTTTTATCTCATAGCGCGCGAGCAACCGTGCGGTTACGCGCGTGTCTTCGCACGCAATCACCTCAACACTCTTGAGCGCTTCAATCGCACGAAAAGTGATATCACCCAAATTCCCAATTGGTGTTGCCACCACAAAAAGTGTCCCCATACACACCACTGTATCTTACATAGCTTGAATATGCCACAAGAAGCACTTGTTCTTTTTGAATAAGATCGGGCATTACTCAACCCTTGCCCCAAGAAATTGTTGACCACGCACGTTCATGAAAATAATAGAAAATTGTATTTATCACAGCCGCTGTCAGTGTCAGTTCAATTGACGAGACCACAGCACCGGTAAATATATACGCAATAATGCCGATGAGTAGCGTTGCAATAATACGCCAAGAAACAGCTTTCACTATAGAGCGTTTTTTTGAATCCATATATCTATATATTATTTCAAAATCAGTTTATCGGCAACTTTATAAATATCGCCGGCACCCATGGTGATGATGACGTCTCCTGAATGTGTGTGTTGTTCCAAATATATTTTGATTTCTTCAAACGAATCTATGGCTTGAGTGTGTGTGCCGGTTTGTGCAATACGCGCGGAGAGTGTGTTGTTTGAAATTGTATGTTCGTCTTTCTCGCGCGCAGCATAAATCGGAGCGACAACCACTTCATCAGCAGATGAAAACGCATGTGCGAAATCATCAAGCAAGTCACGTGTGCGACTGAAAAGGTGCGCTTGGAAAACGACGAATAATTTACCTCGGGTTTTGGCGCGCAACGCTTCAAGCGTTGCGCGCACTGCCGTTGGGTGGTGCGCGTAGTCATCATACACATCAGCACCTCTTTTCGTTTTCCCCTTATATTCAAACCTGCGCCATGTACCCTTAAACGAAGCAAGCGAGGTATTGATGGTTTCTTGAGAGATATCGGGGAATACGAAGCGCGCCGCGGATGCCGCGGCGCGAGCGTTCATTCTGTTAAACTCTCCCGGGAAAGGAAGCTCCGGCACTGCTTCTTTTGTGTAGTCAATCACCCGCGCCATAGAGCTCGGCAACAGTGGAGTAATATTTTTATCAGAAGGATTAGTGATGATGACACCATCTTTTGGTACTTTCATAATTGCCTTACGAAATGTTTCTTGGAGCTCAGAAAGTGACGGGAAATAATCCGTATGGTCCCACTCCAGATTTGTAATAACAAGCACTTCCGGTGAAAGCTCAAGCAAGTGGTCTCTATATTCGCACGCCTCCACCACAAACAAATCAGATTCTCCGGCAACGAAATTACTACCGAAATCACGCACAATTGAACCAACTATAACCGTTGGCGACACATTAGCATCACACAAAATCCGCCCCAACATTGCCGTCGTCGTTGTCTTCCCGTGCGTACCGGCAACCGCCACTGTTCGCTTCGGTGCTGAAATTTGTCCAAGCATTTGAAAATAAGAAAATTGCGGGATACCAAGCTCAGTAGCACGCGCGCGCTCTGGATTTTCTTTCGACACTGCGTCACTGTAAATCACCGCTTCACTGTCTTCCGGTACATTTTCTGCCTTCTGCTTTCCTATTGTGACGGCAATTCCTTTTGCGGTAAGTAGCGCAATCGTTTTGTTTTCCTCCAAATCAGAACCGGACACTTCCGCGCCCTCATGCACAAACATCTGTGCAAGCGCGCTCATACCGATACCACCAATCCCGACAAAGTGTACCTTTTTCATAAAAATATTCTTAGAAGCCATAACATTATAGTAGCACCTCAAACACTGTGCGATTGCACAAGCGCATTAAACTGATCGCCTCTGTCAAACTCATTTTTGAACATGCCGAACGAAGCGAATGCGGGGGAAAATAATATTATGTCATTCGGCGAAGCGTGCGATATTGCGTCATCTAAAGCAGTTGGCAAATTTGCATGAACGGTTGCTGTTGGAAATTGACTGCATATGGTATCCGTACCGGTTCCTGAAAGAAGCACTAAATGTTTTACTCGCGTTTTTATTTCTTTTGAAAGCGCCTCCATGGAAAGCCCTTTATCCGCCCCGCCCATAATCAAAATGAGGGGTTTCGTAAACCCCTCATTAATGAGGGGTTTACGAAACCCCTCATTTGAGAGGGCGGCGAGGGCGGCGAGAGTCGCTTCGGGAGTAGTTGCCGTTGTATCATTATAATATTGCACACTATTTTTTTCTCCAATAAGCTCGAGGCGCCCGGGAACCCCTTTGAAATTTTCAAGTGTATGGCGGATAGTGTCATCACCAACGGCACTCGCGCGCGCGATAGCGCGCGCGAGTGCGGCGTTATATCTGTTATGTCTTCCTAAAATGGATAATTGCCAATCATCCGGAATATCTTTTTCTCCCACAATTATAACTTTTGATATAATATCGCTTTCATATTTATTCAATACAATATCAGCCACCTGTTGTCCAAGAATTAAAATATCCTTTTCTGTTTGATTAAGAAAAATAAATGCCTTATCTGCGAGATATCTATCAAGATTATTTTTGTAATACCCAAGATGATCGGGAAAAAAAGTGGTACATACGGCAATATGCGGACTCATATGCGCTTCGCCAAACCCCTGGCACTGCCACGAATCAAGCTCAAGTATAGCCGTGTGTGCAGGCGTTACCTCATCAAGAAGAGCAAGTGTGGAAACTCCACGAACATTTCCACCAAGTACGCTTGGTTTTCCGGCACTCTCAAAAATAGAATGCACCATGTGGGTAACGGTTGACTTGCCACGCGTACCGGTGATACCGATGGTTGGCACTCCGGAAATCTCCATAAAAAGATCTGCGCTCATACGCACAGAAACGCTGTGTTTTTTCGCTTCGGCTATATAGGGTGAGTCAAGTGGAACCCCGGCCGCTTTTAGAATGAGGTCTCTATCGCGAAAATCTTCAAGCCGATGCTCCCCGAGTACAAACTGTATATTTGAAAACTCAACCAGCTGTTTAACTGACTCTCCAAGTTCTTCGTATGATTTCAAATCAGTAACAATAAGTTCTGCCCCACTGCGCGCGAGATAACGCACATCTCCGACGCCTCGCCCAAGCAATCCAAGCCCCATGACCGTAATACGCATACCACGAAATGAATTCCTCGTAAGTTCCATATATGCATCCTACACCACCACGCGCGATAAAACCAAATCGCTATTTACAAAAGTTTGTCTTGATGACATCAGTATGTGTAAGTGGTAATGGCGAGCTCGGTATCAATACAATTGCATATGGGCTGGTATGTTTTTTTGTAACCGCACAAGCCGGACCGGGGCGTGTAATTGTGATAACCGCAACTTCTTTTTTAGGCGTTGTCTTTACACCGAACACCGAGATACTGTACCCGGTTGTCGGTTGTACTCCTGCAAATACTGCAGCGACATCATATTTTGAAAAATTAACGGTGGGGATAGCCGGTGCGGTAGTTCCATAAATGAGTGACCAGAGCTGATGAAGTTTATCATTGCTTTGTATAAGATAGTCAACGCGTGTATCAATTGGGGCGGTAGTGCCCTGTGCGAGTACTTTTGGCGGTGTTTGCAAAGATACGTCAGAACGAGCGGGGGTTGTTGGTGCAACTGCACGCTTTTGACCAAGCCCAAACAATAAAAAAGCTCCGGCAACAGCAAGACCCACAATGGCGATACCAATCAATATAAAAGTGTCCCTCATATAATTTACATTATAACAAATATATACCTATCCGGAGAAACGGAAACTTAAAAAGTGGATAACGATATTGCCGATAAAATGTAAAAACCTATCAGGCATTACTCGCTCTCAACCTCTTTTTCTTGTGTTGCTATTTCTTCAGACTGCTTTATAAGGAGTTTATCAATATCTTCGCCTGCCTCTTTGTCTGCCTCGTCAAGATCAGCAGTAGCCTCATCTATCTCTTGCACAGATTTATCTACATCCGCTTCTATGGTATTAAGCATTTCATCTGTACGCTTGCTAACCTTGTCAGCATCTGCTCCAAGTTGCTTCGCCTCTTCCGCAAGAGCATTGAGCTTATCTGTTATTTCTTGCACATCTTTATTGTTTTGAGTATCATCCATGTTATTTTATACTATTATTTTGATGCATAATTGTTAATATAATCATCAACGTCTTTCTCAAATGACCCGGCTGGCGTTCTGTTATATTTATAATACTTTACAAGCACATCACCGAAATCTTTCTTATTTGCCGTATTCACCGGCGTCAATCCGGTCTCTGCAAAGAAGTTTTCCATATTAACCAATATCGGAGATTTATCTTTCCCATATTTATTATCTAAATAATTATTCCAGTCTGAGACATGCGATGAAATATTCGGGGGTCTTTCATCCGCCTCATTTGTTTCCCTGCGTTCAGTTTCGTGAGTTCCGGATTGGTTATTCTGTGGCTCCGTTTCTGACATCGGTTGCTCTTGGCGTATATTGGTTGAAATATCTTCGTGTGCAGTAACATCTCTTTCCCGACTTCGTGTCTCAACACCCATATCAATCGGACGCCCTTGCTTAGCGCGAACAAATTCAGCTCGCTTGTCTCTATAAGGGTTTGCTTTTTTGTCTGCTTTGGCAATTTTATTCTCTATATCGTTACGCCGTTTTGTAAGACGCTCTCTTTCTGTGCGCATGTTAGTGCGCCTGGAAGCCATGATGCCATCAAGGGTTTTAACTGCCGGGAAATTCCTAATTGCTCTGTCCGACATGCCAGCGAGCTTAAGTCCTTCTTCCATCTTTGTCTTTTGCTCATCTATTTTTTTTATACCATCCGATACTTCTTGATTGCGTATATTTAACGCTGAAAACTCCATTTCTATGTGGTCCCTGTTATGCTGTAATTTATCAAGCCCCCCCTCAAGTGGGGCAAGCTTCTCCTCATAACGACCAATGAGCTTGTCGGCTATTGCGTCTCGCTCATTGGTAAACATTTTTACCGCATTGCTTTGTACCTCAAATTTGGTTTGTTCCCCACCCTTTTTATTTTGTAATTCCACTTTCTGTCGTTCTATGACTTTAAGTTTCAGTTGCAATGCTTCAGAACCGGGAGTGTGTTGCTGTTTGAGATTATCAATAACCGCGGACAAATCTTGGCTTGCTTGATTAAGTGCCGTCATAGACATATCAAGCCCATCCATTTTTGCTTTTCTGCTGGCAGCTTTTTTTTCATGTCCATCCGCCCAGAATGATTTATATGCAACTCCAATTTTCCCAACAACGCGATTTATAACCGGGACATCATATAATTTTTCATATGCGTCTCCGATAATTTCTTTTCCACGATCTGTCATTTCCATAAAAGAATCCACCGCGCCCTGCCCCATGCACGAAGATATTCTATTAAACCTTGCGCTCTCAATTCTATTATTGCCGTGTGCCGAGATAGGACCTGTTTCCGAATCATTCGGCGGATTGTTGTCTGGAGTATTTGGATTTTCCGGTGGTTTTTCTGACATATGTATTTTGTATAAAAATTTCAGTGAAATGATAATGCCATCGCACCTAGTCAATATAATACACCACCCATAAAGAATAACAACATCATATACGCACGGGGTATAATCCGCTTACTTATTGGAGTGTTCCCGCCCAAGCCCCCACTGAAACGCGAACGCGTTTCAGTGGGGGCTTGGGCGAACCCAGACAACTACACCCCAACCTGATACTCATACATATGTCTATAAATTCCACCCTCTTTTTTAATAAGGTCATCGTGCTTCCCCTCCTCCACTATTCTTCCGTTTTCAAGCACAAAAATTCTATCAACTTTCCGTATAGTGCTTAAACGGTGGGCGGCAATGAATGTGGTTCTTCCTTTCATAAGTTCTTCAAATGTTTCAGAAATCTTTTTTTCCGTCTGCGCATCAAGCGCGCTTGTCGGCTCGTCAAGGATTAAGATTTTGGGGTTGCGCAATATCGCGCGCGCTATGGCAATACGCTGTTTTTGTCCAACAGACAATTTAATCCCGCGCTCCCCCACAAGCTGTTCATATTTCATCGGAAGTTCTTCAATGAAATCATGCGCGTGCGCGTTTTTCGCCGCCTCAATCACCTCTTCATCGGTCGCATCAATCCTTCCGTAGCGGATGTTCATCATAATTGAATCATTGAAAAGCACGGGCTCTTGCGAAACAACAGCGATACTGTTGCGAAGTGCTGTTAAATCAAACTGCCTTGTGTCATGCCCATCCACCAACAAAGCACCCTTGGTTGGAAAATAATATCCCGGGATAAGGTCAATAATGGTGCTCTTCCCAACCCCTGACTTCCCCACGAACGCTACGCGCTCTCCTTGACGAACTTTAAATGTCAGATTGCGCAACACTGTTGTTGATTTATCGTATCCAAAAGATACATTCTTAAATTCAACCTCTCCGTTGATTTTTGCGGGGGAAAATGCATTCTGCGGATGATAAATTTCATGTGGCGTATCAAATATTTTTTCCTCAGTCTGCCGTATGCTGACTAACCCATTTTGAAGTGTTTGCCAATTACGACCAAGTAGAACAAAAGGGCCAAACAACATTGCCGCGTATCCATTCAATGCCACCAGCCCGCCGATTGTGAGACCCCCTTGTTGTATGAAATAAACAGCAAGAACAAATATTGTCGTCTGTGTTGCCAATATAATCATTCTTTGATAAAAATTAATACTGCTCCAAACAGTTACTATTTTCTTCCACACATCCACCGTACCACCAAAAAAACTTTTCCTATTTCTCTTCTCTTCATATTGTTCGGCAGTCATATG
>DRJB01000032.1 GCA_011052355.1 Candidatus Kaiserbacteria bacterium | reverse complement strand
TGGAACAGAAACCGGTGATGAAATTTTTAAGACGATTTTTCCCGCCAGATCCGGTACGCGCTTTCTTCCATGTTACGGGGAAAGATGACGAATCAGACATAACAATTGTCATGGATGAGGAGGGGATGATTTGGATTGTTGAAGATCATCCTGAGTGCCTAGAGTTTTTGGGGGAACATGGATTTGGACAAATTAATTCACCGGTACTGCCACAACGCTAGCAGCAGTATCAGCTAAAACATTCAACAGTGCGCGAGGACTAACGCCCCTCGCGCATTTTTAATTTCCACACGGAATGTCTGATATTCTTTACACCCAGAGATATTGAAGTGAGTGCTTCAATAGATAACAAGGTTGAACCTTGTAGAAACCCTGCTATGTGGAAATAAAACTTCCGAGGGTCTCACTATCGTATGTAACCGGTCTTTAGCAATAATTCTGCGGTAAGTACACTTCCTCCGGCGGCACCACGCAGTGTGTTGTGCGATAGCGCGACACATTTCCAATCCAAAACAGAATCTTTTCTTATACGGCCGACACTTATCCCCATGCCGTGATGCAAATCGCGGTCAAGCTGTGTCTGCGGGCGGTCATCTTCTTCAAAATAAGTCAGGAACGGCGATGGCGCTGAGGGTAATTGTAATGTGTCCAAAGGATTTTGAAAATTAAGTATCGCATCTATGAGCTCTTGCTTCTCAACCTCTTTTTTAAATTGAATATGTATGGTTGCCAGGTGTCCGTCAGAAACAGGAACGCGCAGACAATTTACTGAAAGGTGAGGCATATCGGAAAAATTAAATGCGCTGTTTTTAATCTCTGCAAGAATTTTAGATGGCTCCTTTTCAGACTTGTCTTCTTCTCCGGCAATGTAAGGAATAACATTATCAATAATTTCCGGATAGGTTGCAAAAGTCTTTCCAGCGCCCGAGATTGCTTGATATGTGGAGACAATGACATTTTGTGGATTGTATTTCTTCCACACATGCAATAGTGGAACGTAGCATTGGATTGAGCAATTCGGTTTCGTAATGATACATCCATTTTTCCACCCGCGTTTTTTACGTTGTACATCAATCATTTCAAGATGATGCATATTAATCTCCGGCATAATCATTGGAATATCTTCTGTCCATCTGTGCGCGGAATTATTTGAAATCACAGGGACACCAGCGGAGGCATATGCTTCCTCTATGTGTTTAACAAATTCTTTTTCGGCTTCAATGGCTGAAAAGACGAGTCTGACTTTATCGGCGATAACCGCCATGTCCCGCTCAATTGATTGAACCGATAAGGTGGCGATGTTTTTCGGTATTGGCACCTCACGTGTCCACCGACCTTCTACCGCCTCCGTATAAGCTTTCCCTGCCGACTTTTCCGAAGCGACAACACAAACCACCTCAAACCACGGATGGTCTTGAAGCAGTAAAATCAAACGTTGACCAACCATGCCTGTTGCACCAAGAATACCAACTGGAATTTTATTTTTCATAACTTGTTTCCACATCAGAAAGTATACAACACATAAATTATATTGAGTATGTCTACTGATTTTTGTGTGCGGGGCGCGCGGTCGCTGCGGAAGTCGGACTTCCGTAGCGACCGCGCATGATGTCCGATTAACAATTTTTTTACTCGCACCTTTTATACCAAAATCATTACAAATTTTTTCGCGAGAAAATTATTTATCTCATTGCGTCTTTAAACAAATGAGATTCTCTTTTATAATTTTTGCTTGACAGTTGTTAAGGTCAGACCTTAACAGTTTTTGCCGTGTGTGTGGAAGAGGAAGTTATTCTTCTTCGCGCACTACAGACTCACACTTTTTTCTCGTGCGTAGCGACCCATGAGTTCTGCTTTCGCAAGTATATGCCCTTGCATTTCTGAAAATACTTCATCTTTTGTAGCACCTTCTTTAAGAGAAAGTGTGGCGTTAAGCGCGTAGAGAGTAAAGAAATACCTGTGCTCTTTGGGAGCGTATTGTGGTGGAGGACATGGTCCGGTATACCCATTTTTCCCGACACCGTTTTTTCCTTGTGTTCCTATATTTTCTCCTTCGTGTATTTCGGCAATGTCCGGAGATATATTAAATACTGTCCAGTGATCAAATGTGCTACCCGGCGGATAGAGTTCTTTTGGAATGTCAGGGTCATACGTGATGAGTGCAAAAGATACGGTTTCATCCGGGGCGCCGAAAATTGAAAGCGGGGGAGATATATTTTCTCCGTCGCACGTGTAGCGAGATGGAATGCAACCACCATGGGAAAACGCACTTGAAACCAGTGTCATGAGCATGGTGTGTATTTTAGCATAGACCTAAGAAAGACCCGCCCGGTGGCGAAGCCACCGGGCGGGTCTTTCTTAGGTAGCCAATGAGCGAGGTCTATCACTACCACGCAAAGTGCGCAAATGCTTTGTTCGCGTCTGCCATACGATGCATGTCTTCTCTTTTCTTTACCGCCTCACCTTCGCCCTTTGACGCGAGTAAAATCTCATCTGCAAGTTTTTCAGCCATCGGCTTTCCTTTTTTCCCACGTGCACTGTTTATAAGCCAACGAAACGCAAGCGTGAGTCGGCGCTTCTGCGGAACCTCTCGCGGAACTTGATAGTTTGCGCCACCAACACGTCGTGAGCGCACCTCAAGCAAAGGAGACACGTTGCGAATTGCGGATTCAAATGTTTCAAGCGGGTCAAGCTCGTCTTTTTTAATACGTTCAAGTGCACCGTACACTACTTTCCGCGCAGTCTCTTTTTTCCCGTCAAGCATGACTGCATTTATAAAACGAGTTAAAGTTTCCGAACTGTATACAATATCGGGTTTCCATGTACGCTGTTTTTTAATAGGGTGTCTCATAAATATATAATATTAAAATTATGCTTTTGGTTTTTTGGTACCGTAACGAGAACGACTGCGATTACGATTTTCCACTCCACCGGCATCAAGCTTCCCGCGCACAACGGTATATTGCACGCCAATATCTTTCACACGACCGCCACGCAAAAGAACGACCGAGTATTCTTGAAGATTATGTTTTTCACCGGGGATATATGCAGTTACCTCCATACCATTGGAAAGGCGTACACGCGCAATCTTGCGAATAGCCGAGTTCGGCTTACGTGGTGTTTTAGTGGTGACTTTTGTACACACACCACGCTTAAACGGAGAAGGATAAAATGTTGGGGCATTCTTCTTGGAATTGAAACCACGCGAAAGCGCAATGACTTTCGTCTTGCGTGTTTTATTTTTGCGTTGTTTTTTAACAAGCTGATTAATTGTGGGCATGTGAATATAAAATCCCCATGTGGGGGTTGTAGACACTATATAGGAATATAGTATAAAACGCAACTACACACCAACCAATAACCGAAACAAATAGACTACAAAATTGTAAAAGGGTGTGGAGAATAAAAAGATAAATAAAAACAATACAAGAATGAGCCCCATGGGTCCCATAGCCATTATGTGCTGTTCAATTGAGCGCATTTTCATTGTGTGCTTATAAGGAAGTACACTTGAAAGAAATGTGTATCCGTCAAACGGGGGAATGGGAATGAGGTTAAATAATCCCAAAAAGAGATTGACGAATACAATAATCACTGCGAAGGCTCCGGCGGCGGCGGGCAGGATGCCCGCCCCTGCGGCGCGCACGACAAAAGCAAAAAGTATGGCAATGGCAAGATTGGTCGCCGGTCCGGCAAACGCGACCATTGCCTCACCCCATCGTTGGTTTTTTAAATTATATGGATTATACGGAACCGGCTTCGCCCATCCGAAGAGAATGCCTGCATGAGTAAATACGAGAAATGCGGGGATAAGTATTGAGCCGATGAGGTCAATGTGTGGCACTGGATTAAGCGTAAGCCGGCCTGCAAGACGTGCGGTAGGGTCACCAAGAGCATTTGCCGCGTATCCGTGCGCGACTTCGTGCACGATGACGGAAAAGATAAGTATGACGATGGTTATCAGAACTGAATCAGGTGTAAGTTGCATAGTGTGGTACACACATGGTACCATACATAGCACTATGGCGAGAAATTGCGCAATCACAGGAAAGACATCACAAGTCGGCGGACGGTATTCAAACCGTGTGCGTGCGACACAATTCAACCCCACAGGCAAGGTGCGCCGTCATCCCAATATTCAAAAGCACCGTATTTTTGTATCGGAAATTGATAAAACAGTTATTGTAAAATCCTCAGCAAAAGGGCTACGACATATAAAAAAGAACGGGGCATACGCAACACTCAAAAAAGCGGGGTTAATCTAGCATAAGCACACAGCCCCCCTCTTTTGCGCTTTTGGAGCGCAAAAGAGGGGGGCTGTGTGCTTATTAGTACACTATATGCTATAAATATAACAGAGTGGTACCTTGTCAAGGAGAAAGCCATTATGATATACATTAGATGTCATTCTGTGGCATTCCTTGAGGATGCCACAGAGCCTAGAGGTTTTTTACAGAAAATGCAGGATGTGTATGGAAATAAAAGTGAGGAGTACAAAAAGATTGAGTGGGCGGAAATGCTCACTAGAGAATTGTTCTCCGGTGAAAAACGCCTCACCGGAGAACCATACATAACCCACCCAAATTCTGTAGCAATGATTGCCACAAAATTGGGAGGGGTAAGAGATTATCGTGTGATAATCGGTTGTATTATCCACGATAATAGAGAATACGAGCAAGAACAAGGGATAAGGAGTATGTGGTCACCAAAATTTGTGGAAACTTGGTTTGGCGAGTATATAGAATGGTTGCTCGCCAGCCAAACTATGCCACAGGTTTTGGGAGAGATGACGAAAGAGCGCGCACACAGCACCTTCTATAATAGTATGCGCGCTCTGTGTAAGAGAAGAGATTTTTTTGAAATAAAGTTGGCAGACCGGTTGCATAATCTCTGGACACTCTCGTCCGAAATTATGCCAGCGAGAAAAATAATTTCAAAAATTGAAGAGACAAGAGAGGGTTTGTTACCCTATGCGCAAAGACACAGCATCCTCGTGCGAGAATTGCACGAGGTGCTGGAATGGCTTGAAGAAAATAATAATAACAAGTAGTGCCCACCTCCGCATTTCACGGCGCAAAGTTCCTTTGCGCCGTATTTTTTTATATGAGATATTTTGTGCGTAAGAAAGCCCCACCCATGCCACTCAAACGAGTTGCGTGGGTGGGGCTTTACTCATTTTTCAAAGCTGTTTTGTACACGCATGCCATCGCTTGAAAAGGTTATTGCCCCACGCACACTTGTAGATACAACTTTTACACCGGAAGTAGCGAGTTGTGCGAGAGTTGTCGTTGCCGGATAACCGTATATATTTTTCCCTACTGAAATGACTGCGACACTCGGATGCACCTTCCGTAAAAAACCGGCATCAACACTGTCCGGCGCTCCGTAATGCCCAACAAGCAACACGTTGCTGGAGAGTAATTGCGGTGCAACGGACGTCGTCAACATTCGTTGCACCGCAGAAGACACATCACTTGGAAAAAGAAAGGATGTCTTTCCATATGCAAGGCGAAGCACCATTGTGGCATTTTTACTATGCGAAAGCGTATTGTTTTTATTAGAATACAACACCTCAATGACGGCTCCGCCACCAATATGAATACGCATTCCCCTTCGCGCTGTTATATGCGCAAGATGAGTATCTGCTCCTTCGGCGTGTGCAACTAAACGCGAAACAAGAGTATTATTGCGCGCACCAGATGTCATAAACACCATCGGGCTGTAGCGATTAAAAACAGGTGGCATACCGCCAAGCGCGGAATCTGATGGAGTGGTTTGTATCACTAAAGAAAGATTTCTATTGAGTGGACCGAGTCTTTGTGAGAGTGCGCGCAAAATAGTTCTGTCGGGACCGGCATCAATAAGAACATTTGTGCCGGTCGGACTTTGCACCAACACCGCCCTTCCCTCTCCTACAGAAAAAATAGACACGCGTAATGAGTGCGACGCCATGGTAGAAAATACAGATGTCCACACAAACCAATTCA
>DRJB01000031.1 GCA_011052355.1 Candidatus Kaiserbacteria bacterium | reverse complement strand
ACGGCAACACAATCGTTGATGGATGGGCCGGTGCACGGAAGTGATTTCAGAAAGGGGCGCACTGCGGCGTTAAACATTGTGCCAACAACGACCGGCGCGGCTGTTGCCGTAACAAAAGCATACCCGGAATTGGTGGGGAAGTTTGATGGCATCGCATTGCGCGTGCCGGTTGCGGCAGGATCTATTGCAGACATTACTTTCATTGCAAAAACAGAAACGAGCGTTGAAGAAATTAATGATGCACTCACAAAAGCATCACAGATGGAGCAGTGGAAGGGATTACTTTCTGTTACGAGAGAGCCACTGGTTTCAAGTGATATTATCGGGCAACCGATTGCTTCCATCGCCGACCTTTCAATGACGCGCGTAGTGGGAGGAAAGTTGGTAAAGGTACTTACTTGGTATGATAATGAAGTTGGATATACGGAATCGCTCGTGCAACACGTTATTGCTTCTGGAAATATAGAATAAAAATATGGAGGTTTCTCCGGAAAATGTGTTTGTATATTTTGCAAGTGACCATGCGGGGTTCCCCCTTAAAAACTCTTTGGCAGAGTTTTTAAGGGGAATGGGCTATGGAGTGGAGGATATGGGTGCACATGATTTTTCTCCGGAAGATGATTATCCGGATTTTATAATGCCGTGTGCGCAAAAAGTTGCACAGGAGAGTGGGAGTGGTGCTGGTGCGAAAGAACACTCGCGCGCCGAAGGCGCGCGAGTGTTTGGTGTTATCATCGGTGGCAGTGGGCAAGGGGAGGCGATGGCTGCAAATAGAGTAAAAGGAGTGCGCGCCGCCGTCTTCTACGGCGGCGCGCACGCTCTCGGTGCCATTGATGAAAATGGTACGGCACCATCGGACGAACTTGATATTGTGCGCTTGTCCCGCCTGCACAATGACGCAAACATCCTGTCCTTCGGTGCCAGGTTTGTAAGCGAAGACCTGGCACAAAAAGCACTGCTTATTTTTCTGAAAACTCAGTTTTCAGATACGGCGCGCCATGCGCGCCGCATCGCTAAATATTAAACCAATGAGGGGTTTCGTAAACCCCTCATTTGCGGCGGCTAGCCGTCAAGGGGTATGTTATTCTATCGTTTAGGATTCATAAATGCCGTACTGTTGCACCATGTCTTCAAATTCATGTATGCGCTCCACTACGTCTGGAGCCTTCCAAATTGCAGAGCCGATAATAAGCCGGCTTACTCCTACCTTAAGTAATGCCGGAGCGCTGTTAAGCGAAACACCGCCGTCCACCTGTATCGGCATGTTCGGATAATGAGAGCGAACATATTGAATGGTATTAAACACGCGCTCATCAAATGGTTCACCTTGCAGCCCAACATGAGCAATTCCCATACACTGTATAAAATTTATTCTATTGATGATTGATTCCAAAAGAGTTAAATCGTCCTCAACAGTAAGCGCTACGCCAATTAAGATGATATTCGGTGCTGTATTTTTTTCATATCCAAAGTATTTCTCCAGATGAGTAAGTGTGGATTCTATATCTGCAATGTTTGTAGCGTGAAGTATCAAGCGCGAAGCTCCAACGACGCTCCACTTGTCTGCAACCTCAGCAATATCTGTGACCATCAGGTCTGCTTCAATATTAAATTTTTCGCAACATGAAAGTATTTCCCCCTGTTGTACGCTTTGTGTAAATTTGTTAGATGTTTCGGTATATGGCCACGTTGCCGGAATGGCGAACTTTCCGTCAATGACATCAATTTGTATATCGGTTACGATACCGTCAATTTTTGCGAGTTTTTCTTCAAGCTCGTCTTCATCTGCCACAAGCAGTGTCGGAACAATGGCTCCCATATATTCGTATGATACCACACGATGACAAAAGAACAGACCCCTGCGCCGGCTAAAGCCGGCGCAGGGGGGGTATCCCACAACGATATGCACAAATTTTATTTACAAACACATCGCCTGCGCATGGTAGTATTAAAAATATGGCACTTACCGACACCCAAACGGCAACACTTGAAAAACACGCGGAAGAAATCCGCGAGACAATCATCTCCATGTTGGTTGAAGCGGGAAGCGGGCATACCGCAGGACCGCTTGGCATGGCAGATATGTTTTCCGCATTTTATTTTCACATACTCAAACATAATCCGAAAGAGCCGGATTGGAGTGAACGTGACCGACTCATTCTTTCAAATGGACACACTGTTCCGGTTCGCTATGCAGCCATGGCGCATGCAGGATATTTTCCAATTAAAGAATGTCTTACGTTGCGCAAATTCGGCAGTCGTCTACAAGGACATCCGGAGCGTTCTCGTTTGCCCGGACTTGAAACAACCTCAGGACCATTGGGCGAGGGGCTTTCACAAGCCGACGGCATGGCATACGCATTTAGAATGGATAACAAAAAAAATCATATCTATGTCATGATGGGCGACGGTGAGCAAGACGAAGGGAATGTGTGGGAGGCGGTTTTTTTCGCAGGTAAATATGCACTCTCAAATATCACTGCAGTCATTGACCGAAACAATATCCAAATTGATGGCATGACAGAAGACGTTATGCCACTTGAATCATTGCGCGCAAAGTATGAGGCATTTAATTGGCATGTCATTGAGGTGAATGGAAATGATATTCCAGAATTCATATCCGCCGTTGAGCAGGCAAAAGCAATTTATGAAAAGCCGACACTCATCATCGCGCATACCATCCCCGGAAAAGGAATTCCCGAAATTGAGTTTGATTATCACTGGCATGGAAAACCGCCAAATAAAGAAGAGGCAAAAAGATTTTTAAAAGAATTGCGCACAGCTGGCGGGCGCGTGCCACACGAATATGCATAAATTATGATCTACTCAGACGCACACCTAAGTGAAAAAGTTTTTTCAAAAGACATTGAAATGAAGCCAACTCGTGATGGGTTTGGAACAGGTGTCATGGAGGCGGGGAAAGATGATTCGCGTGTGGTGGTGTTGTGCGCAGATTTAACAGAATCCACACGAGCACAATGGTTTGAAGAAGAGTTTCCGAAGAGATTTATTGAAGCAGGAATTATGGAACAAAATATGGCAGGACTTGCAAGTGGCATGGCGGCAGCTGGGAAAATACCTTTCACTGCTTCGTACGCGGCATTTAATCCGGGAAGAAACTATGAACAAATTCGCACGACCATAGCGCTTAATACTCAGCCGGTAAAAATTTGCGGTATGCATGCCGGAGTTTCTGTTGGTCCAGACGGTGCGACTCACCAAATGCTTGAAGACATCGGTATGATGCGAATGCTTCCCGGCATGACGGTCATCAATCCCAGTGATGCGCTGGAGGCGCACAAGGCGGTTGTTGCCGCGGCAAAAACAGCAACGCCTGTGTATCTGCGTTTTGCCCGTTCCGCCACTCCCGTTTTCACTACAGAAAAAACTCCTTTTGAAATTGGTAAGGCACTTACTCTTTGGGATAGCGACAAACCTAAAATTGCAATTCTCGTAACCGGTTCCGTAACACACAGAGCATTGATGGCAGCTTCCGCACTTGAAGCGCAGGGAATTAATTCAGTGGTGCTGTCCGTCCCGACCATAAAACCACTTGATGAAGAGGCAATTATTTCTGTTGCGAAGCGCGCCGGGAATGTAATAACGGTTGAAGAGCACCAAGTAAACGGTGGCTTCGGAAGTGCTGTGGCGGAGCTTTTAGCAAAAGAATATCCAACGCCAATGCGTTTTGTGGGTATCCAAGACAGGTTCGGACAATCGGGTGAACCTGATGAGCTTTTGGAAGAATATGGACTTGGTGTACCACACATTGTGGATGTCGCGCGTGCGCTGTGTAATGTGTAATACCAATGTCCGACTTACGAGGTCGGTACCGACCTCGTAAGTCGGACATTGGGGCTTGTGTTATAAAACAGGCATCATGAGGGGTTTACGAAACCCCTCATTACGAAACCAACCAACACGATGAGGGGTTTACGAAACCCCTCATGATGCTGGTTGGATCGTTGGAGCGTACTAGTCTAATTCCGTGATATGAAATTCTTCCGGCGCATTGCGCAAATGTTCTTCAAGCACCTCTCTGGTGAGCAGTCCTTTTTGAGCTCCAACTTCTTGCACAACATTCATTGAGTTAATCGGTCCCCACAGCATGGCTTCGTCCAGTGGTTTACCAAGCGCAAGTGCGATTGCAAATGTTGCGGTGAAAGCATCACCGGCTCCAGTGCGGTCAACAGGCGGGCGCGGGTCCGGATACATTGGTACCTTTATTGTGCGATTTCCATCATACACATAGGCACCATTTGGTCCGTCTGTAATCAGCGCAATTTTTGGTCCTAGCGCCCTCATGTCGCGCAATAGATTTTTAATATCATCCGGTCCGCGCTCAAGTATGCGCTCAGCTTCTTCTTTATTACATGCAACCACTTCCGTGTTCTTGTATATGGGTGCCATGACATCTTTCCCAACTTCAATTTGAAATGTGCCGGGCTGAAATACCAATTTTGTTTCCGGGTGTTCGGGAAGCCATTTTGCCAGCTCATCATGAATAATTCCTGCGGTTGGTGCAAGCGAAGAAAGATATATGGTGCGCGGTGCCTGAAAATCCGGAAAACTATATGGAAATTCGTTGTGCTTGATGAGGATGGTTCGCTCTGCGCGAAACCACAATACATAGTGTGCGTTGGTTGGCACTTTGTCGCCACGGTTTACTAAGTCGGTATCAATATGTTCAGTCGTAAGGACATCCATACAATCATCGCCGAGGCGATCGCTACCCATCCAAGTCATCATTCCGGTTGACAAGCCAAGGCGCGCCGCCGCGACAGCGGCGTTTGGGCTATTTCCAACAGCCGCGATGGGCGTAGATGATTCAAAAGGAATTTTGTCACCCCAGCTCATGGAAATAGTGCACTCATCAGTATTGATATTACAATGTACCTCCGCTTCCTCAAGACGAATAAAATTATCAACCACAATATCGCCTATGGCGATGAAATCAAGTTTTTTCATATTGGAATGATACCACACCACTTTCCGTTTGTGCTCTTGTGGATAACTCATACCTTGCGTATGTGGTACTGTTCATATATGGATAACATACAAACAATCGCCCGTGATATCGTTGCTGTTGGCAAAGGATTGCTCGCCGCGGATGAAAGTGAGAAGACTGCCAACAAACGACTTACTAGTAATGGGATTGTTCCAAGTGAAGAAATGCGTAAACAATATCGTGAAGTGTTTTTTTTGACACGCGATATAGAAAAATATCTCTCAGGAGTTATCTTTTTTGAAGAGACTCTCGGGCAATCAACAAGCGATGGTGTGCCGTTTCCAAAACTACTTTCAGAAAAGGGGATTATTCCCGGTATTAAGGTAGACCAAGGAACAAAACCGTTTGATGATAGCCCCGACGAGTTGGTAACGGGTGGACTTATCGGGCTTTCTGAGCGTCTCGTTCCATTTTATGAACGCGGTGCGCGATTTACAAAGTGGCGCGCAGTGATTCGCATTGATGGTGATACGCTCCCGACCTCGCACGCAATTTTGGAAAATGCCAAGCGTCTTGCTTCATATGCGCACGATGCGCAAGTTGCCGGGCTTGTTCCAATCCTTGAGCCGGAAGTTTTGCTTGAGGGAAATCACAGTATGCTACGCGCGAAGGAGGTGCTCACAGAAACACTTAGCACAGTATTCACGGCGGTTGACGATTCGCCGGTTGATAGAACAGCGCTAATAGTTAAAACTTCCATGGCACTTTCCGGGAGTGAAAGTGGGAAGACGGATACTCCGGAAGAAGTTGCGGAACAAACGCTTGATGCACTCATGGCGTCGGTTCCTCCAAACGTTCCCGGGATAGTGTTTCTTTCTGGTGGACAATCTCCCGACCAAGCAACAGATAATTTGCGCGCCATTGCACGTCTTGCGAAAGAAAAAAATGCCCCATGGCCTCTTACGTTTTCGTACGCACGAGCGATACAAAGCGAAGCCCTTGCAACGTGGCAGGGAAAGAAAGAAAATATTCCCGAAGCCCAAAAAGTTTTCATTTCTCGTTTACAGCGTGTGTCTGAGGCATCTATGGGGAATTGATACGGTACACGGTAAAAATTGGAAGGTGTAACCTTCCAATTTTTACCGGTTTCAACAGAAAGACCAAACCCCTACAGTATAAAAACAGGGTAAGACTTGACCGAGCGACCTGGAGCGCCCTGTTTTTATACTGTAGGGGTTTGGTCTTATCACATTTGCATTTTTTATTTTTTAAAGTATATTTTATATATATGAATACATTGACTGCAGAAAAACGAGATGAGCGTGGAAAACGTGTACATGCACTGCGTGTGGCGGGGCGCATTCCGGCAGTAGTGTACGGACCAAAACAGAAGTCCGTACCAATTGTAATTTCACTGAAAGAGTTTGAAGGTGTATTAAAAAAAGCGGGTGAATCATCGGTTGTGTCGCTTGCCGGTCTTGAAAAATCGTTTCCGGT
>DRJB01000030.1 GCA_011052355.1 Candidatus Kaiserbacteria bacterium | reverse complement strand
TTGTTTTTCAGGATTTCCAGTAAAGGTGTCGCTGTCTACTGTTTTAATAATATCCATCATCTCCCAAAGATGTAAATCTTTGGGAAGGAAAAGGGTTCGTTTCTCCCGGGTATCTTTTTCCAGCATTCCTTGTGTTCCTCTTTTTTGCCATTCCTCTCTTGGGATAAATTGCGGAATGATTGAATCATTAATTTGGCACCATTTGGAAAAAAAGTTTTGGGCGGGAATATCAGCAAACGGAATCTTCTCTTTTGTTTCGGATATAAAATTTGTTTCAAAACTCTTTGGCATATATTTTCTTTCGGTTTTCGCTTTAATGAAGTATACATTAGTTATCTAAAAATCAATACTGCGTCATAATACGGTACTATTACTAATCAGACATCGCGACTAATTCCAATATGCGGATTTTTTCATTTGATAACTTGCCAGCACCGTTCTACTTTACTAACTAATTAAATGGTGGACCCAAGGAGAGTTGAACTCCTGACCTCTGCAATGCGAATGCAGCGCTCTACCTGTCTGAGCTATGGGCCCAATATTCTTAACGTATCATATAAACACACTTACTACCAATCAAGTGTGGCGAGTTTTTTGGTGAGTGAACGCATGGCAAAAAGAAATAAAATAGGTATGGCGATTGCAATGGCGATTTTAAATTCTCTTGGCACATAGATAAGTACATTTCCAAAAAAATATCCAATACTCATAAGAGAGAAAACCCAAATAAATCCGCCGATGAGATTAATGAGAAAATAACGAACAAAAGAAATGCGCAACATCCCGGCAACCGAGAGTATAACTGTTGCGAGACCGAGTCCCATGGTTAATTTTGAAAATATAAGAATACGCATATGATATCTATGAAATCGTCGCTCCACTTTTTCAAAAATTTCAGGTGTCACGCCCATAAGGTGTCCCCACTTTCCAAAAAACGGGCGCCCGCCAAAAAAGCCGATGAAATACCACATCATGTCGGACAAAATATCACCGGCAAGAAGCATAGCGTACGCAAGCCAAAAACTCACCACTCCCGTGTGCCACAACAATCCGGTTGCCATCATTACCGCGGACCCTTCAAAAAAAGACCCAAGAGCTATGAGCACATATTTTGAACTCTCCAGAAAGGCTACAAATGCGATGAGGATATGCATGAGGTATATATATTGTGTAAAATTATACTATGGTGGGATGTTGTTTTCTATGAGCCCCCCCCTGCCACGCCTTCGGCGCGGCAGGGGGGGGCTCCTATTCCATTTTTGGCTTATCCAACGCCTGCGATTCAATTCCCGCGCGCTCGTCCGTGATACGGTACACATCTTTATCTATTTTTCCAAGCTCCTTGTATCCGGAATTATAATGCGAAACGGTGGTGCCAAGCGTGGCGCCCAACTTGCGATAATATTCCTCATATGCTCCGATATGCTTCCCCAGCTCCCCCACTCTTTTTTTTATTTCTTCCGCCTTTTTTTCTATCTGTAGCGCCTTCAACCCCTGCATCACCGTTTGCAAATACGCATGAAATGATGTCGGAGAAACAATGATGACTTTCTTATCAAACGCATACTGAATTAAATCGCGAGTAGAAGATTTCAAAGCCCCAACTTGGTTTACCAGCAAATCATAATACACTCCTTCCGATGGGATAAACATAAAGGCAAACTCCATGGTGCCCTCTTCCGGGCGCACATATTTCGCAGTCTCATCAATACGAGTTTTTAAATCTTGCTTAAACGCTTTTGCAAAACGTTCTTTATCAATATCATCGTGCGCCTCAATCTCACGATTATAATTTTCAAGAGAAAACTTTGAATCTATCGGAACAATTCGTTTATCAATAAAAACCACTGCATCAACAATTTCTCCATTTGAAAATGCGTACTGCATTTTGTAATTGTCGGGTGCCAAAGTATTTTTTAGCATGGTCTCAAGATAATACTCACCCAAAATTCCGCGCTGTTTCGGGTTTTTCAAAATATCTTGCAAATTTTTCAATTGGTCGGCAAAAGAAACAACTTGTCGGTTGGTCTCATCAAGCTTGGTGAGTCCTTGGGTCACCTCGCGAATAATTCGCGTGGACTCCGAAAGCTGATGATGCACACTTTCCTGCATTTGCTTGGATGAGTTTTCAACACGCTTGTCAATGGTGCGCGATAAATCCTGCAACTGTTGCTGTATCATCATCATTCCATTTTCTTTTTGCTCATTATCTTCTTCGGGCACCTCCGTTTCTCTCATTGAGAAATTACGTTTTGCAATAAACCAAAACGCGGCAATTTGCACAATAACAAGAAGCAAAATGAGGAAAACAATGGTCGTCGTATTCATACACTTTATTATACCTGAACTCGCATTTTTATGCTCTTTTTTTCGGGACGTATGTAAAGAATATATTTATACAACTCCACAATGAAAATCGTTGAAACGACCGCACCAAGAATCAGCCACGCATCCGTAAGCGGAATGGCGGTAAGACCCATGACAGAAGAAAGTGCCGGAACACCAAGCGCCACCAACAGCAACAAAATATTTCCCGCCAAAGCATAAAGCAACATGCGGTTTGAACTGAAAGAAATTTTCCATATCGGTGTGCCGAAACTCTTGAAAGAAAAAGCAGTCAGCAATGTTGCAAGAGAGGTGGCGATAAACAATACCGTGCGAATTTCATTTTCAGGAAGCCCACTGCGTAACAAAACAACAAAAATAATGGTAAACAAAAATCCGGTTGAAATACTTATTCCGGCGATGAACTTTAGCATTTTTGGAGAAAGTACGTGCGCATTCTCGGTATCCTTCGGTTGACGACGCATGGCAGAAGGATAGAGTGGTTCAAAAGTAAATGCCATATTCATTGGGCCACCTTCAACAAGGTTAATCCACAAGATCTGCAATGGCAGAAGTGGCAAAGGCATTCTTCCGGCAAGTGATGCCATAATTAAAAATACTTCTATGAAATTTGTCGCGATGAGATAAGTAAATATCTTTTTTATATTATCGCGTAAACGCCTTCCCTCGCGGATGGCAAGCGTTATGGTTGAAAAATCATCTTTCAAAAGGATCAAGTCGGATGCTTCTTTGGCAACATCTGTGCCACTCCCAAGCGCAATGCCGATTGCTGCGGCGCGAAGTGCCGGAGCATCGTTTACTCCGTCACCGGTCATCGCCACCACCTCTCCGCTGTTTTGCAACACCTCTGCAATACGTAATTTATCAGCCGGTGTTACGCGCGCAAAGACCGTACGTTTCATAAGCGCTTGATACAGTTCATCATCCGACATGGAAGCGAGGTTGGAACCGGTGTACACCTCTTCGGAAATGGGAGCGATACGCGCACTGCGCGCGATAGACAGCGCGGTTTCCGGATTATCACCTGTCGCCATGAGTACGCGAATTCCGGCATCGTGCATGGCGGAAACCGCGGGCGGAACATTAAGACGTAAAGAATCGGAAAGGGTGATAAGACCTATAATAGTCGCATGCCTTGCAATTTCGGATATGCCCTCCTCATCTGCCGGAAATAATTCCTCAGACATTTTATGACGTGCGACGGCGATGACCCTTTTGCCACTGTACATTGCACGATGAAGCGCGAGTGAAAGGGTGGAATTGGAATCTTCTTTTTCCATAAAGACCTCTGGTGCTCCGGAGAGGTACGTCATATACCCATCACCTTCTTTCACCAACATGCCACCAAATCTACGTGTCGCATTAAAAGGAAGTGCGTCATGCCGTGGAAATTCTTTTCGCACAATCGGTTCTGATACTTCAGCGGTAAATGCCGCCAATATAATCGCCTGCTCTATGGGCCTTCCATGCGCCACAAGTTTTTCCGGAGCGGGAGATGGGTCTTCAACCGGCTCGGCGTATCCGTCCGAAGCGATGATCGCAGCTTTCAAAACTTCCCGCGCACGAACAGATGACAAATCATCCGTTTCGCCCTGTCGCGTCGCGATTTCCACCACACGCATACGCCCTTCGGTAAGGGTACCGGTTTTATCAACCACAATGACGCTCGTTACACCAAGTGTTTCCGCAGACAAAAGACTCTTCACCAAACCACCGTACGCGAGAATACGACGCATACCCACCGCAAGCACCACCGTTATTGCCGCAGGCAAACCCTCAGGCACCGCGGCGATTGCAACAGCGATAGACACTATTGCCGCCTGCGTAAAAGGTAGTCCGTCAAAAATAGAAAGACCAAAAATAATTGTGATGGCTACTGAGACAATGCCCAAAAGAATCCACGCGGCGTGCGAAATATCACGCGAGAGTGGCGTACGCGTATCCATATGAGTGCCAATATCTTGTGCGATGGAACCAAGCTCCGTATCATCACCGACTGAAACGACAATACCGCGACCGCTCCCGCTTACTATAAACGTACCCGCGTATGCCATATTGCTCCGATCGGCAAGCGGAGCATCAGCATCAACCGGTTGAGGATTTTTACTCACCGGTGCCCATTCTCCGGTGAGTGCCATTTCACTAAGCGAAAGACTATGCGATTCAAAAATGCGCACATCTGCCGGCACTGCCATTCCCATCAAAAGCAACACCACGTCCCCTTTCACCACATCGCCTGCGGGTATTTCTTTTTTTTGACCATCGCGCACCACGCTTGCCCTCTTTGCCTCTTTTTTCTTCAGTGCTTCAAATGTGCGAGTTGCGCGATACCCTTGAAATACGCCGATGACGACATTGATTAAAAATGCCGGAGCGATAACCGCTGCATCAATGAATGCCCCCACAAGCACTGCGGCACCGGTCGCAAAGATGAGTACCAGAGAGATTGGGCTTACGACCTCGCGAATAATGTGTGTTACAAGCGTATCGGCGGGCGGAATGGTTATTGTATTACTGCCGTTTTCCGCAAGGCGCTGTTGCGTCTCTTTAACGGATAAACCCTGCTGTGTGTCAACGGAAAGACGTGCGCGTACTTCTGCGATGGAAAGTGCGTGCCAGAGTGTTTGATTCATATTCATTTCAGTATACCAATATGATACACTTATATGCATATGAATATCCACGAATCGCTTAAGGTGAAAATCAGCGAGGCGATGCGCGCACGCGATACCGCGCGATTGAACACATTGCGTTCGTTGCTTACTGCCATGACAAATGAGTTGATTGTAAAGAAAAGAAAACCAAATGAGTTTCTCTCAGATGATGAAGCGCTTGCGGTTATAAAACGCGCAGCAAACCAAAGAAAAGAATCGGCACGACAATTTGAAGCCGGTGGACGCCCGGAGCTCGCGGAAACGGAAAATGAAGAACTAAAAATTATTTCTTCATTTCTTCCGGAGCAAATGCCGAAAGAAGAAATAAAAAAGGTTGTACAGGAAAAGATACAAGAGATGAATATAACAGATAGCGCATCGGCTGGAAAACTTATCGGCATGCTTATGAAAGATTTTAAGGGACGTGCAGATGGAAATGAAGTGAAAGACATCGTTGCATCACTACTTCCATGAACGAAGGATTTAAAGATTCACACACAATAAAAAACACGCCCACGCAAGATGTGGAAAAAAAGATGATTTACGGCATACCGGAAAATGAAATAATTAAAGTGGCAGAAGAAATATCCAAAGGTAAGAATGTTCCGGTTAAAAAAGAAGTGCTTACGGCGATTATAAAAGATATACATGCACATCACGAGCAAGGAAAATCTTTTCTGGAAGCTCGTCGGCTCTCAACGCAACGATGGGCGGGAAATTATGGTGAGGAATACTGGAAAGATGTTTTGTCTGCCATCGGAATTCTCTATTCACGCAAAAGAGAAAAAAGGGGGAGAATATCTGAAGAAAAAAAAGAAACACCAAGCAAGGGATATAAGGATTGGCATTAGTACACAGCCCCCCGGTGGCGCTTCGCGCCACCGGGGGGCTCTTGGCACAAACGCACCGATACCGTATCATACTATATATTGCCTCAATAATTCATAACACAATATATATATGCAAAATAAATCAAAAACAATATGGTGGGTTGCCGGAATAATACTTCTGATAGTATTTCTTCTCGTCCTTGGACATTTCACTTCTGCAAAACCCGTCATAACAATTACAAACTCAAACACGCTTCCCGGCATTATAAAAGGAAATGCGCCGTGGAGTGCAAATAATGACACTCTTCGCGCACGCCTCAAAGACATCGGACTTCCTCCACTGACACGCGAGGGCTCGGCGCTTCATATTCACCAACACATTGATATTTTCATCAATGGAAAACCTGTGTCGGTACCAGCTGGCATAGGCATAGATCAAATAGCAGGATTTATATCCCCAATACACACCCATCGCGCAAACGGCGTTGTTCATGTGGAATCTCCAACAGTACAAACATTCACATTGGGTCAATTTTTTGATGTGTGGGGTGTACGCTTTAC
>DRJB01000029.1 GCA_011052355.1 Candidatus Kaiserbacteria bacterium | reverse complement strand
CATACGGATAAAGAGGAGTAATTGCGCGCCAAAATATATATTTTGTGCGATCCAAAGACGATTGTGGATACACCATTTTTGAATGTGGTACACATTTTGCCAATGCCCGCCGAGTTTTGTATAAAGATTGTTGCACGGTGATAGTCTACATATATATTATAGCTGGCAACTGTGTGCGATGCAAATAACGTGCGGTGGATTACTCACACCACATATTTTTGAGTGGACAACCCCCGAAATCGGACATCAAATGTCCGATTTCGGGGGTTGTCCACCGCACCGGGCACGCTGTACAAGGGTGTGTGTGTTATGCTATAGAGCAAGCGTGCAAAATGGATTATCGGCGCGTTTAGAAAGAATGTGCGGAAGCTTTTGCTTCATTTATTTATCACTTTTAATTATAAACATTCTTATATGAAAATTATTACCACAACCGCAGTCGGCGTGCTCTTGGCAGCAATGCCATTTGCCGTCCCAGCGGTTTTTGCGCAGACAACGACCGCTACAACGACCACGCCAGCCACAACTATCACCGCGGTAGTTCAATCGGCTTCCGGCACACAAGCGACACTTCAAGCTGAAATCGCACAATTGTTGCAACAGATAAAAGCGTTGCAAGTACAAATTGCACAAATTAAGACGCAACAAAAGACTATTGTGAGTTCTTTCGCGGCACTTCGTTCTCAGATGCGCGTTGGCTCAAGAGGGAAGGGCGTGAGGGTTTTGCAGAAGCTTCTTGCAAGTGATCCTTCCATTTATCCGCAGGGTTTGGTGACGGGGTACTACGGTCGCTTGACGGAAGATGCGGTAAAGAAGTTTCAAGAAAATCACGGCATTTCTCCAGTGGGTCAAGTCGGTCCGGAAACTCGTATGCTTTTAAACTCATTCCTTAAGCGCGCGACAAGTACCATTTCGATGAACTTCTTGCGCAAAGTAGAGGGTGAGCAAGAAAATGCCACAAGCACAAATCGTATGGTGGCGGTATGTCATCGCGCGGGAAACTCTGGGCGGATGATTTCCGAACGTATAGCGCGCCGAGCTCTTTTCTTCCATGTCAGAAATGGCGACAGTGTTGGTGAGTGTGAAGGTGAGCACAATGATAATCGTACGGAACGAGGAGATGTAGGTGAGCGTGGTAATAGGGGGGAACACGGTGATATTGGTGAGCATGGTGGAAACAATGGTATCACTACTCCGGCAGGTAATTTCGGCAGAGGTACAGTTGGTGATAATGCATCATCAACTTCAGCTTCAGGCGGACAGGGCGGGGATGGTTCCATGGGAGGAGATAACTAGTTCAATACGGAAGTGATCATAACCATGGGAGGGTGCGGACAATTGTCCGCACCCTCCCATGGTTATGATATGATGGCACCATATGCGTGTATCAAAAAGTAAAATAATCGGCGGAATATATGTTGTTGTGGGGGTGGTGATTATTATTGTCGCATTTCATATGCCTTCCGGTTCCGGCAAGGGTTCTGTGTCAGTGGCAACTTCCACGGTGAAGTCTTTGGCGGGAGTGTCGTCTGTTGTTGCCACTTCGTCAGCTCTCGCCCCGGTGGCGGTGCTACGCACCGCCACCGGGGCGGAAAAATCATTCTCCATTGACCCGCGCGACACTAATTTTTCATGGAGACTATCAAACACAGCTCCGGCAACAGTTATACAAAAAAGTAACCAAGAGATACACACATTGCTCGGCGAACTACATAAAGGAAAATATCCAGATTATGATATCTACCTCCAGCTAGGTCAGGAATATGAAATCCTCGGTGAAGGGAAACAAGCATATGAAAACTATCGCACTGCCGGAGCGCTCAGTCCGAGCCAAGGAGTGGCAATGAATGATATTGGTTCGCTCATGGCGCACCTCGGCGCATTGCATACCGCGCAAAATGCATACGCGCAAAGCGTCGCTCGTCAGCCGGCCGTTTCTTTATTTTGGGTATCGTATCTTACATTTCTCACGCAATATGAACCGAAAGCAACGGGAACACCGGCAGTATTTGCGCAAGCGCGCAAGATAACGCATGATAATACCAATGTGCTTATTATAGAGGCGCAGTGGCTTGCCTCCATAGGGCGCAATAAGGAGGCAATTTCAGATTGGAAAATTGTGCGTGCAAGAGTATCAGGTGAACAGCAAAGGGCGATTGACGAACGCATTGCCAAGCTTAATGCCCGTGCATAATGTATACTATATATATGTCAGATAACATACAAAATATTGATGCGCCAACGCCACCGTCGTCAACGCCACTGCAGAGTAACCTTAAGTTACCGCTTTCCCCCTATGTGTTTGATTTTATCAAATATATCGGTGGCTTTACGGTAATTATTATTATCGCTCTCATTTTAATTCATACGGTAGCCAAATGGACTTAATAGACCTACTGTGTCAGACGCCTTTGTTTTTTGAGAATTGAGTGTAATTTGAAAAGTGATATTTTGTAAAAATGATATGATGTGGATAACCCACTTCTGATTTGTTGCTTGAGTTGTTACACTACAAATGTCTATGAATGACCAACTGGTTTCTCACATAAAAGTTCAGCTTGCTCAAAATAAGTCTCGCGATGATATCGTGAAGGAGCTTCTTAATGTGGGATGGAAGCAGGAGGATCTGGATGCTGCATTTTCTGTTGCGCAGGAAGCCCCTCAACCCTCACCGGCTTCGCCACCGCCGGTGAGGGTTGAGCAATCCCCTGTCGCTTCTGTCGTGTCGGATACTAATTCATCTGAAACTTATTCCGCGCCAATAAATATGTCGGCTACTACCGCCCCGGTTGCAGCAACGGCAGACGGGGGCGCCGAAGGCGCCACCGCCGAAACCAAACTACCCGGCGTCTTCGCGCTTCTAAAGGGGGGCTTCGCTATTTACAAAGACCGTCTGGGCGTGTTGGTTGGCATCGGCGCAATGCAGCTATTATTCAGGCTTTTATTTGTGGGTATTGTTCTTGTGGGTATCATACTCGGAGCGACTGTTTTTTTCTTGCATTCAATAATAATGACAATTATCCTGGCGGTGGTTGCGCTATTGCTGGGTATCGGAATTGTATGGCTTTTGTATTGGATTACATTGGCAAGCTGGCAGGCCGTTCGCGGACATAAAGAGAAGGTTACTTTCAGGGCGGCGTTTGGTAGCACTCGCCATCTTGTGTGGTCTTTTCTATGGCTTTTAATAGTCGTAATGTTGGTGAGCACTGGCGGAATATTTCTTCTTTCCCTAT
>DRJB01000028.1 GCA_011052355.1 Candidatus Kaiserbacteria bacterium | reverse complement strand
ACAGCGTCTTCAAACAACAGTGCCCCCGCCATTATTTTTAAGATATCGTTTTTTGCTCCGGAAACCGGAATGTCGCCTTCAAGAGTGTGTGCGCCAGCAAGTCCTTCAATAATAAAAGAACCACCCGTTTCCATGTGTGTGGCGTCTTTTTTATCATCATCGTAGGTGTTTTCAAGAGGCATATATTTTTAGTATAACATTTTCAATGCCCTGCGCGCGCAATCAGGCGCGCGCAGGAGACCCCTCATGTTTTAAGAAAACCCGAACATTTCGCGTGGTCGGTATTGCAACGCTTCAAAGATATGTTCTTTGGTAACTTTGGGCGAGTGTTCCAAGTTTGCAATGGTGTGTGCCAAGCGCAGTGTGCGATAGTAACCGCGCGCAGACAAATCAAGTTTTTTTGAAGCATGCACCAGTGTATCTCTGGTTTCAGCGCTACATCTTTTTGAGAATGACAGGTCTTTTTGCGATACTTCTCTTTCCGTGTCAGACATACTTTTGTATTGCTCAAGCGCAAAATCGCGCGCGGTGCGCACACGTTTTTGTACAGCGCGCGATACTTCGGCACCGGAAAGTTTGCCAAGAGTCTCGTGCGGTATTGCGGGCACCTCAACCCACATCTCAAGACGGTCGGCGATGGGGCGTGATATTTTCCGCGCTTGTTTTCGCGCGGTGCGTATAGCAAGAGATGCATCATCGGTAACAGTGTGGGCGGGGTTCATTGCGGCGACCACCATGCAGTCGGCTGGAAAAGTGATGGTTGCTTTTGTGCGCGAGATGGTAACACACCGTTCCTCAAGTGGCTGGCGAAGCGCCTCAAGTGTTTGTGTGGCAAACTCCGGAAACTCGTCAAGGAAAAGAATGCCCTTGTGCGCAAGCGTCATTTCTCCCGCGTGGGGGAAAGTCCCGCCACCGACCATAGCGACATGCGAGGCGGTGTGGTGAGGTGCGCGAAATGGTGGCCAATACACCACAGACCCGGGATTAAGTATGCCGGCTGTAGAATGAATGGCGGTTACTTCAAGTACTTCTTCTTCGGTAAGCGGGGGCAAAATGCCGGGAAGTGCTTTTGCAAGGAGTGTTTTGCCTGTGCCCGGCGGTCCATATAAAACAATGTTATGGCGCCCCGCTGCCGCGATTTCAAGCGCGCGTTTCGCACTTTCCTGCCCTTTTATCATTGAGAAATCAACATCGGGTGTTGGAGAGTGTGTGTGATGTGGAGTCTTTATCAATAGCAATTCCCTTTCTCCGTTGAGGTGTTCAATAAGTTCGGTGAGTGTTTTTGGTGCGTAGACTTCCATTTCGGAAACCAAACTTGCCTCAATGGCATTTTCCGGTGGCACATAGGCGGTAGTAATACCGTTTGCGTGTGCCGCGCGCACTTGCGAAAGCACTCCGCGCACACCGCGAAGAGTGCCGTCAAGAGACAGCTCGCCTGTGCATAGTGTGGTATGCGCAAGTGCGGGGATATCACCTGTGGCTACAAGATAGCAGAGTGCGAGCGGAACATCATAATGTGATCCCTCTTTTCTCATATCCGCGGGCGAGAGAGAAAGTGTGATGCGCCGATTATCTGATTTTGGTGACATAAAACCGGCGTGGCGAATAGCGGCGGCAATTCTGTCACGTGATTCTTCCACCGCGCGGTCTGCGAGTCCGACGATTGAGAATGCATGGAGTCCGCGTGCGACATCCGCTTCTACAGAGATAAGCGTTGCGTTGGCGCCAAGCGGTTGCGCAGCAGTAACGGTCGCATATCCCGATGTTTTTCCCGTATGTTTGGAAGTATTTTTTGTTGAGGCGGTGTTATGTGGCATGGGAATGAAGTATAAAAGTTGAGTGATTTGTATTTTTTTATTGAACGGTGCCGATGTGTGGCGCGAAGTGTTATGAGCCCTACCCCGGGCGCGAAGCGCCCGGGGTAGGGCTCATAATTAACTCGCACGCATATGCGCGATACAGGTGCGCCCTGCAGGGTCCGCATCCAAACGTTTCTTCTCAATGGGGTGCGGTTTCCCGAAAGCGGTACACAAGCCGTATGTGTTTTTATGTATGCGCTCTAACGCGTCAGCCACTTCTTTGTAGCGCGTTTGCAGTTCAAGTGTGAGCGCTTCACGTTCATTGTATCTTTCAATATTCATTGCCACATCTCCCCTTTCCGATTCGTGCTCCACCTCCGGCGAAGTCGCCTCCCACTCATCCGGATTTCTCAACATACGTCTTCCGAGAGCATTTAATTTTTGTTCCAGCGCCGTGCGCTCTTCGCCAAGTAATTTTTTGTAGTGTGTGATATCTTGCGTCATAGAAATTTTTATTTTTTATATATAAACCGTTGTTCTTTTCGTATCGTATTTATGCTCACTGTTGACTCAGCTTGCCCAACAAAACGGTAAATGCGGCGGCATTGCGAGCAATGATAAGTGTGTGTTTGTTTGCAAAGCCATAGAGCAGGATACTTTGTCCGGCTGAGTTTTGCAAGACCCGCACAGTATGGTTTGCGATGGTTGCATCAACAAAACTTGCGGAAGACGGGAGAGTTTGTGTGTTTGCCAAGAACGTTTGGGTTGCGGTTGTGGTTGCAGTGCGCGTTGCAGAAACGGATGCCACGGGAGTCGGGTAAAGTGTTCGCATGTCTGATGCCAAACTGCTTTCCCAGCGCAACATCCCGGCAAATGCGGAATCATACGAGGCGACACGTAATATGAAAAACGGATATGTTTGATTGTCTGCGCCGACCACCCCGACGGTACTGTCAACCGCCGTGTTGTTCATCAAGATTGCGGGCATTGGCAAGCCCATTGCTGCAATAAGATATCCGCCCGGAAGAGGACGCTTCTCTATGGTGCCGTTACGTTCTTTTGTGGTTGTGGCGATATACACTGTTTTTATCATACCGTTTTGAAGAGGTGTTTTTGCTACGTGTGAAAGTTCTCCAAGCAACACAATGCCGGTACCGGAAAGTTCTTCGGTGGTATTTGTCGGCACAAGAGAAGGAACCGGTAGCGCTATATGCGCCGGAGCAACTTTTTTAGCGTGATATTGATAGGCGTATCCAATGCCAACAATACTTAGTATAAAAAGAAGAGCACCACCTATGGTAAACCATAATAATGTACGCTTTTCTTTTTCGCTTGATGTGGAAGACGCACGTATGATTGCTTGAGTATTTTGTTGTTGTGCAAGAATGGAAGTTGTTGATGCCCCGGTTTCTTTTATTGTATCGGTCACATCCATTCTATAGGTATGGAGTGGTGAAATAGTGGGGTGATTGGGTTCTTTTCGCGCGTGGTCCGCTATGATTTGCGCACTTGTCTGTGGCACCGGTGTACTCGCCGCCCCCGCCCACACCCCCGCCGGCGAAGCCGGCAGGGGTGTGGGCGGGGGCTCTGACACGTGTGGCTCGGGCGTTATCTCACTTTGCGTCATCGCCTGCGCTTTCGCGAGATCTTGATATGCTTGTTGCACCAATTGCGCCCGCGCTTGTTGCACAGACTCCTGTTGTGAGTGTTGCGCCGGTGTCGCTACCGGCGAAGTCGCAATCACCGGCGCAACCGAATTTGTAATTGGCGCCGGCGTTTCCATTCGCACGTGTGATATATTTTCTGTCGGTTTCGTTTCCTGCGTTCGCACCGGCTCGGGCGTTTCCGGTTGTCGTGGTGGTGTCGGTGCCATCACCGCATTTTCCGGTGATGCAATTTGCGCACTTGGCATTTGTTCCTGATTGAATACGCGCATGGTATCTTGCGCAAGCTTTCCAATGTCTGTTTCAGCCGGGAATGATTGCTCCGTGTGCCCAATATTATTTCCTCTCGGCACCACTATATTTTCTTGTATTTCCATTCCGTCGTGTGTAGCTTCCCCACTTTTGCCGGTGAGCCATGTCCATGCCTTCGCTAAAACAGACCCATGGTCTGCGGTTTGGTTGCGGTGTGTTATCATCAGGTTAATTGGTATTTCAGGCGCCTCTTTCCTCCTTGCCAATTTTGAAATTAATGAGTGAGTCTGTTTTCCTTGCCCAGCCGGTGATGCGGGCGGGAACGACGGAGGAGTTGGTGGTATAGACGATAATCCGCTCCTCGCCTGTGGTTTTGGTGTATTCAACTCATCATGTATTTGCGTTGCCAGCGAGCGTACCAAATCCGGTGTCGCTATCGGTGCTGGCGCCGACGGAGCTGATACAGTGGGTGATGATGGCATGGGCTGTGATGTCGTTTTGGCTGTCGCGATATTTGTCGGCATTGGTATTGGCATCGGCACAGGTGAAACTGGCGGGTGCGCAATCTCGTTTGCAGTTGGTGGTTTCGGTGGCACCGGTACATTCGCTACTGGTGTGGGAGCAGACGTGGAAGTAGATGCAGATGCGGGTGCAGGCGCAGATATCGGTGGAGTGGGTATTCCTCCTATTTCGGAAGAGTTTGGTATTTTTTGTTGTGCGGCGGCAACATCCATCGCATAAGTACGCACCACAAATTTTTTGTCATGTATTTTCGGTACGGGCACGTCCGTTCCGTTTGTGTTTTTTGGTACCAATGGCATGTACTATTATAGTAACCCATGTTTGCGTTTTTAGTTATAGAAAATACGCACAGGTGCGCACGTTAGTGCGCACCTGTGCGAGTGCTCGGCACACATTACAATATCTCTCTACTCTTTGTAATTGATAAGAAATTTTTTCGGGTCATCACACATATCGGTAAACGCATGCGCCGCCTCTTTTAGTTTTGCCGACGATGATTTCCCGAAAGAAATAACCTCTGCCTGGCACCCATCGTGCATATCAAGATATTGAATAAGCGGAACAAAATCTCCATCACCGGTTGCAAGCACGATGGTATCCAGTTTCGGCGCCAACTTTACCGCATCAATACTCATACCCACATCCCAGTCCGCTTTTTTTGCTCCACCTGCAAATATCTGTAAATCTTTCACCTTCGTTTCAATTCCCATTTTTGTAAGCGCCTCAAAGAAGTTTCTTTCATCTCCGCTTTCCGTTGAGATAACATAAGCGATGGCACGCACCAGTGTGCGCTTGCCAACCGCCTCATCCAACACTTTTGCGAAATTAACGCGAGTTTTGTACAAATGTTTCGCACTGTGGTATAAGTTTTGTGCATCTATAAAAACACCAACTCTCTGCGCACTATGTTTTATGACAGTCATAATATATGAAATAATTTAACTAACTAGTTTTAATTTTTAAAAAAGAACTCGGTACACATCTACTGTCCACTGCCCATCGTGTTTGTCCTTGCGTATTGTAGCACATGCGCACCCACCCTTTCATGTGTGTTATCACTGATAAAAACGAATACAAGTAAAACAAAATTAACCGCATCAGTGCAAACTATCCCACGCATGAGTACACAATAGGTAAATATAGATAGGTAAACGTGAAAAAACGAATACGGTTTCTCTTGGGGTCGGGGGCGAGATATAAAGCGTCCGCTTTATATCTCGCCCCCGACCCTCCCTTTAGTGCTTAAGCCCCATCTTTTTAATAATTATGCCGTAACGGCGTTTGTTGTGTATTTCCAAATAACGCAAATGAGTACGTCTGTCTGCAACCATTTGCAAAAGCCCTCTGCGAGAGTGATTATCCTTATTGTTTTTCTTAAGATGTTTGGTAAGTTCCTCAATACGACGAGTGAGCAACGCAACCTGCACCTCCGGAGAACCGGTATCGGATTCGTGGCGAGTTACTTCCTTTATAACCCTCGTTTTTATTCGTTTGCTAAGCATAATATGAGCATACCACATATTGATTATTTTCGCAACTGTTTTCTAATGAGGCGCTATTTATAATTATCTCAATACACTCTCTCTTCATGCTTACTCTTCACTTTTCCCACATAAATATTGTGCGACATGTGCGCTATACTAAAAGCCAATGGAGAATATCGTAGCACTTAAAATGCAGTTTCTTGAATATGTGGAGATTGAGCGCGGTCGCTCAGTCAAAACCGTTGAAAATTATGACCGCTACCTAACAAGATTTTTTAAATACGCGAACATTAAAACGGTGAGTGATATTTCCGAAGAATCAATCCGTGCGTTTCGTCTGTGGCTTAATCGTCAGCCCGGAACTTCGGGTGCGCTGAAGCGTCGCACACAAAATTACTATCTTATCGCGCTTCGCGTTTT
>DRJB01000027.1 GCA_011052355.1 Candidatus Kaiserbacteria bacterium | reverse complement strand
CAATGACATACGTACACTTTCGTTCTGGAACACCACGTGTGATGATGCTGATTGTCAGTGGTGTGCGCTACGGTCTTGATAGGGTATGGTTAAAATAGGTATTGTTTGACCTCTTAGTGTAGTGTTCACTTTGCCTTTGATATAATTCCGTCCTGTACCATAATTGCGTTGAGGTGTTGTTGAAGATAACTATATGGCGCCGCACTGATAAAAGACATCTGTATTCCTTTTGGTGTAAGAATTACAGTATAAGGTATTCCATTCACTCCAATCGCTTCCGCATTTTTTCTTTGTGCCAAGATGCGTTTATTTGTTATGTTGTCACTTACGCACAGTGCCACTTTTGTGGGGTTTGCTCCTGCCCTATGCACGTATTCTCCAAGTTGAGTTTCTTTTATTGGTTGATTGGCAAAAAGAATATCAGCAAATTTCCAAAAGGTATCATTGCCTGCGGTTTTAGCGACACATTGCGCGGTTTGCGCTTCTTGTAGTGCGTTTGGGTGTGATGGGAGAGGGAACTCTCTGAATACCCACGCAACATTTCCGGTTGGTCCGTAATCATTTATGATGCGATGAAGAGTTTGCTGATATTGTGCACAGTATGAACAAGAGAAATCAGCATACTCTATAATTTTAATCGGAGCGTTCGGATTGCCAAGTATGTGGTCCGCTATGTTTACCGGTAATATTTGGTCAGTGGTTTCTGCCTGATGATTTTGTGATTGTCTTGATATGGGCGGTCTATAATTCTCAGAAGTAATAATGTATACCGCCGTTGCAATCATCAGTCCCGTTATGATGATGACTGCAGGAAGGAATATTTCTTTTTTCATGTATATATAATAGCACTCTGTTTCCCACTTGTGTTTTTTCGTGCACCGACAAAATAATAGTAGAAAAACGTGATAAGATTCCGGAACAAACGATTCAGAAATCGGATGGCATAACAACAACAAACAGGGTAAGACTTGGCCAAGCGGCCCGGAGCGCCCTGTTTGTTGTTGTTATGCCATCCGAAATAATATTCCTATTATTTTTTAAGTAACATTACTCTACCATGGAGCGCCCTGTTTTTTTGTTGTTATTTCATCCAAAATAATATTTCTATTATTTTGTCGGTACAGATCTCAACCACCATAAAAACGGGGGCTACAACGGTAATGTGTGTGTAAATTCTCGGTCAATGGGTTGCTGTGGCCATGAATCCGTATTCAGTTTTATATCGCGCGTCGTATGTAAATCTTTGTATTTCAATACCCCATGTTCCAGAGCATATTCGTATAGTTTTCTGGTAATGCGCACATCATCGGTACAATACGCGCGCACTTTTTCAACCTCTCCGTTTCTCCACCACTCCATTGCTTTTAATCCCTCGCCTGATTTCCCTACACCAAGTGTCGCGCGTGCGATTAAATCAAGCCGTATGCGACGCCCAAGTACTTTCTGCACCTCCACAAGCAAATCAAGTGAAAGAATTTGCGAAAGGTCTCCCGGATAATAGCGGTTAAGAATTGGAATATCAAAGGTGTTTGAATTAAACCCGATGAGCATGTCTGCTTTTTCAAGTATTGGCCATAATTTTGGTAGCTCCTCTTTAATATAAGAAGTATATTCGTTGGTTTGAGAATCGTGAATAACCACCACTGTTAATTCTTGTTCTGATGGGTCAACGCGGTGTGACGCGGTTTTGGATATGGTTTCAATATCAAATGTTATCTCACGCATACTATGATTGTTCAAAAAATGAATGTATCTCGTTAACGTGTGCGGTTTTTTCCACCCCATCAATCAGGCGTTTGGCTTTGAGTGTTTGTGTGCGTATCTCATCTGCCCCAATAGCCACGAAGTATGGGATACCTCGTTTATCCGCTTCGTGGACTTGGTCACCAAGTGACTTGTGAGAGAGATTGACGAATACGTTTACATTATTTTTCCGCAATACATGTGCGAATTTTTCCACTTCTTCAATACTTGTGTTGGGAGCTGTTCCAAGGAAAAGAGTTGGAGCACTTTGAGATTGTGGCATGAGGTTGTGAGTTTCCAAAAAGTCTGCCAGACCGACATCGCCCATACCAAAACCAACCGCCCCAATTGGCTCGCCTCCAAAAAGTGCAACCAGCCCATCATATCTCCCGCCTCCAAACAGTGAGCGAGTATTTTCCGAGCTAGTATCAAACACTTCAAAAATCATACCGGTGTAATAATCAAACCCCCTGGTAATGGTTGGGTCAATCTCAACATTTGGTACGCCACACTTTGACAGCCATTCTTTGTGTCCTTGCAGACGTTTTTTTATTTCTACGATGTCGGCGTATATGCCTGTTTCTAAAATTGTAAGGGGGTCGGTTCCAGTAATTGCTTTACGTGCTGAAATGAATTCTTTTTCCGGTATCCTATCTTTTTTGTCCAGCAGACGCAGATATTCTTTTTGTTTTTCTTCCGGCATGTCTGCATGTGTGCACGCGGCTTTTAATAAAGAGCGGTCATTGATGCGTATGACAAAATCTTTTTCGGTTGCCCCAAACGAGCTCAATATTGTTGCCGCCAAAAAAAGTATTTCTCTGTCTGAATCATCGGTGGAAACAGAGCCGACAAAATCAACATTGAGTTGGTAGTGTTCTCTTAGGCGCCCGCGTTGCGGGCGCTCATAACGAAATACGTTCGGAATGGAAAACCAGCGAAGAGGGAAGACGAGCTCTCTTCTTTTTCCCGCAACCATGCGTGCTAATGTTGGTGTCATCTCCGGACGAAGTGTCACTTTCCTCTCTCCGCGGTCAATAAATGTGTATGTTTGGTCGCGGACAATTTCTTGAGATGTCTTACTTTCATAAAGCTCAGCGCGCTCAAGCGGAGATGCGGCGTATTCTTCATAGCCGAATGTTTTTACTGTTTTTGCTATGTGAGAGAAAATCGCTGACATGCGTGCCCAATCTTTCGGGTAAAAATCACGGACACCTTTATAGGGAGCGGTTGAAAGTGGTTTTGGCTGTGGTTGCATTACTTCATTATACTATACTAAAAAGAAAAAACAGCGAATTCGCAT
>DRJB01000026.1 GCA_011052355.1 Candidatus Kaiserbacteria bacterium | reverse complement strand
GGTTTCAATTAAAGCATTTCCTCTACCGTCGTACGCATCAAATCGTGCCTTTAAAACAATCGGGTATTTAAAAATCTCCGCTACACGTTCAATATCTTCGCGGTTACTGACTTCCTTAAAATCAGCAACCGGAATTTTATTTTCTCTGAGAAAATTTTTCTGTCTCAATTTATCTTTAATTATAGAAAGAGTCTCTCCGGTTGGATTAACTGAAACTCCACTTTTTTGTAATTTATCAAGGACACCCGCTGCAGCAAGCTCTATTTCAAACGTTAAAAAATCTACCGTACCGGCAAGTTTTTCAATAGATGCTTCATCTTTAAAATCAGCGACTATCTGTTTGTCAGCGACAAGTCCTGCCGGTCCGTTTGGTGTGGGGTCCAATATTGAAACATGAAATCCGAGAGGGTGTGCTGCTTGTGTGAGCATTCTACCTAATTGACCGCCACCCACTATGCCAATTTTTTTCATAACTCATAGTATACCAGAATATATTGGGAGGTGATGGTTTTTCATTTGGAATGTTGAGAAGGTAGATATTTGTTAAAATCGTACGGGGATTTAGAGTTACAAATTCTTATGTGCTCACAGGTATAATGCCCTTCGCTTTCTTTTTGTTATTGTGTGCTGCAACATTTAGAATAAACCCGGACTCCGCAAGCACTACCAGAAGTGCGGTGCCACCATGGCTTATAAAAGGCAAGGGGAGCCCTGTAAGTGGAATTACTTTGAGCATCGCACCCATATTGATGAATGCTTGAGTGGCAATAAGCACTGAAAATCCAAGCGCAGCGTACGCGCTAAATCTGTCATGTGAGCGCGCGGAAATGTAAATTCCGCGCGCGGCGAGAGAGAAAAATAATAACACCAGTATCATTGTTCCAGCGAATCCGAATTCTTCAGCATAGACGGAAAAAATAGAGTCTCCTGTCGGATCCGGCAGGTAGCTGAATTTTTGTACGCTCTCGCCAAATCCCCTTCCCGTTATTCCACCATTTCCTATTGCGATGAGAGATTGGCGTATCTGATAGCCCCCTTTGAGTTTACTGACATTGGTAGGATAAACAAATGTATTGAAGCGTTTCAAAATGTACGGATGAGTAAAAACCACTGCCCCAAGCAAAAGAATGGAAAGCAACGCCAGTATGCCTATATCTCGTTTCGGCGCGCCGGCAACAAAGTACATGGCAACCGCTGTGACGCCAATAAGCAGTATGGTGCTTGTGTTTGGTTGCTTGATAAGCACCAGAGCCGGCGCGCCGATGATACCCAAGAAAGGGAGTAATCCATATTTGTATTCGGAAAGTCGCTTTGTATTGCGTGCAAGAAACCATGCGACGAATAACACCACTCCAACTTTTAAAAATTCTGCCGGTTGAAGTGTAATAAACTTAAGGTTAAGCCACCTTGTGGCCCCGTAGGCGTATACTCCAAGTCCCGGTATAAATACCAAAATGGTGAGTAGCAATGAAAGACCGAATAGCCATGGCGCCACCTTGCGCAATAGTGAGATTGAAATGATACGAAATGTGGCAAAAGCGATTATTCCTCCACCAAGGCCAAACACTATTTGTGTGATTATCATGCGAGTAACATTTGTGTTTGCCTGCGTCAGTAGCCCAAGTGTTGCGGAAGAAAATATTGCGATACCGCCAATCGCCAAGATGAAAACAATACTGAGAAATACTCTATCCCCGGAAAATACTTGAGTGAGTATGGACCGTCGCATGGTATATATTCTTCACCATCGTTCATCTCCCCGCCCCGATAAGTGCAAGTGATAATCCAAAGACGCCCATGATAATAGTGATAATCCAATAGCGCATCGCTACTTTTGCCGGTGGCCAGCCAATTGCTTCAAAATGGTGATGTATCGGAGCTATGCGAAATATCTTTTTCCCTAAGAATTTTTTTGAACATACTTGCAGTAGTGTGGTCGTTGCAGTAGCAACAAGGGGGAAAGCGATAATCGGTAACATGGAAACACCAATGCCACCACCAAGCGAATCTGCGGAAAATGCCGTTATGGAAAGTGCCAAAGTGAGCGCCATGCTTCCGGTTTCAGTCATATAAAATCGCGCCGGTGGCACATTGAACCACAAAAATGCAAGCGTTGCCCCGGCGACTGTTGCGGAAAATGCGGCGAGTGAAAATTGTCCCTGCACAAACGCAATGCCCGCGTAGGTCATAAATATAATTGAAAAAACCCCTCCGGATAATCCGTCAATGCCGTCAATGGTGCCACCGGCATATATAAGAAGTGTTACCAACATGAATATCGGAATAAACCACCACGACAATTGTAACTCTCCCCCAAATGGAATACCGATACTTGATACACCAAGTTTGTAATAAAACCACCATGCGGCAAACAGTCCGACAAGCGCTACAATAAGAAGTCTAGTGCGCAATCGTAACCCACCGTGCCCTCTTCGTATCTCAAGCATATCATCTACAAAGCCGACGGTAGCTCCTACCAACAATGCGGAAAGTGGAAGCCATGTTTGACCTCGGTTGATGAAGTCAAGCTGTGAAAACACACCACCAAAAAAATAATCGGCTATGATAAATCCGCCAGCGGTAAGCAATGTTGCCGCCCAAATGAGAATACCTCCCATACGCGGAGTGGAGACTTCCCTCTCTTTGTGCAGTTGATTGAAAATCGGTGTACCACCACCGCCAATGCCCTTGTCATTTCCACTTGATTTTTTCCACGCGTGATGTGCGTAAAGATAGTGCGCGAGTATTGGGGCAATAATAATACCAAGTACAAAAGAGATAGTGGACGGTATGAGTACTTGTGCAGCATGACCAATCATAGGTGCATTATACACTACTGAACGTTTGCAAGATAGGAACGTGTTGCTTTAATGAGCTTTAAAACATCAGTAAATCTGTCTTTTTCGGTTGAACCTAGCACCACTATGGCAACCGGATGCCCAAACGACGCGTCAAACACCACCACAAGATTTCCACCGGCAAGATTGGTGTAGCCGGTTTTGGAAAGACGTATTCCCGCTATATCTGTGACATATGGGTCGGTATTTTGTTTTGTATGCACAATACCATTAATAGAGGTTATGGTGGTGGTTGATTTAGTGGTGAACGAAGCGATTCCGGGGGCTTCGTTGAGAAGTTTTCCGGCAAGTATCGCTACATCGTATGGGCTACCATAACCACCCGAAACTGTGGCGCTTGAATCAAGCCCGCTTCCATTAAGGGCGTATATCTGCGTAAGTCCCGATGCTTGTGCCACTGAACTAAGTAACTCCGGGATACTTTTTTTCACACGTGATGCGGTTGCGCGCGCGATTGCCACTGCCCCATCGTTTATAGAGCCTGCAAGCGTAAATCCCGCAAGGGGTTCCAGAGCGAATACTTCGCCCGGGTCAAAACCACTATCACCGTCCACAGCAACGTCTGCGTGTGTAATGGGAATGCGAGCGTGTATGCCAAGATATTTTACCGCAGTATATACGGTTAAAAGTTTTGTAATCGATGCAAGTGGTAATTGGGCGTGTGCATTTTTAGAGAAAAGTATTTTGTCAGTGGTAAGGTCATACACTATCGCCGCTTTCCCAACAATTGAGACGGAGGAGAAAGCATCTGTTGTTTTTGATTTTGCAGTTATTGTTGTGTCGTGTAATTGATATGGATGTACATATAAGGTTATGCCAATTGCGAAGACAAACAAAAAAATAACAGTACCGGCTGCGATACGTCTTGAGCGTGTGTTCAGTAGAAAAATACCGGAGTCATCCATGTCTTTACTTATGGCACTATGACAACATAGTCACTTCCGATGTTTCTACGCTGTTTGACAACGCACGCATCAGTTCATCATAACGAGGCAGTTCCTCAATACGCGTAATGCCAAGATGTGCAAGTACATCAATAGTTGGGCGATAGCGTATTTTTCGTTTGTTGTGTGCATCGGGTGTGCCTTCAATAAGTCCGCGCATTGAGAGTGTTCGTATGGTTGCCGATGAACACACGCCACGTATCCAATCAATTTCACTTCTATACGCTCCGCCACGATAAAGAATGATTGCGAGTGTTTCAATCCCGGCCTTTCCCAATTCTTGTGATAGCTCATCGTTGCGCATTTTTGTAATATATGCAGATGCTTGGGGAGTGGTACGAAGTGTAATTTCATTATCGGTTTCAATGAGTGTTATTCCACGTCCCTCAAGTGCGCCACTTAAGTGCTCTATCGCCTCATCAATTTCTACACGCGAAACATTAAAAAGAGTTTCCAGGCTTTTGCGCGACATTGGCTTCTCGGTTGCAAACAAAACAGATTCAATGTGTGCCGAGAGAGTATCTATATGCATATATCTATAGCATACTCGCACAGTGTGGATGGCGCAAATAGTATGGCCGGTGCTTTATAGAAGCTCGCTTCTATAAAGCACCGGCCATCAATATCCTAAAATATTACTTCCCTTCCGTAAGATATTGTATTGCGCGCGCCATTTGTGGGTCTGTTCCTTTCGTAATGTCAGATTGTGTGATATTCACTTTTATGTTTGGAGTTAGCCCACCATCTGAAATTGATTTACCGGACGGCGTCAACCACCTTGCCACTGTTATCTTCAATGACCCACCATCAATGGTAAACATTTCCTGTACTGAGCCCTTTCCAAATGAGCGAGTACCGATGAGAATTGCACGATGATGGTCTTGAAGCGCTCCGGACAAAATCTCAGCGGCGGAGGCGGACCCTTGGTTAATAAGCACTGCTATTTTTGTGTTTGGTGAAATATCATCATAGCCAATGCTTCTGTGTACCACGTTTGGCTTTTTCCCTTTGTAATCTTCTGTTACGATGACATCGCCCTTTGGCAAGAAGTGGCTTGCAATATCAACTGCCGCGCTTAGATATCCACCGGGGTTTCCGCGAAGGTCAATAATGAGTTTGCGAGAGCCGGAAGCCTTAAATTTTTGAAGAGCATTATCAAACAATTGCGGAGAGTTTGCGGTAAATGTATAAAGCGCTATATAAAAAGTGTTACTCTTTTTATTGAGGTGGTATTTCATCTCCGGTATTTCAATGTTGGCGCGTACAACTTTAATGGTGAGTATTTTTCCATTACGTAAGATTGAAAGCACCACTGTTGTTCCTATTTTTCCGCGAATAAGTTTAACTGCCGCATCAACCGATATAGTATCGGTTGGTTTATGGTCAATGGCAACGATTGTATCTCCGGAGAGTATGCCTGCCCGCGCAGCGGGAGTGTTTTTTAGCGGAGAGATGACCGTGAGAACATTATTTTTAACACCAATCTCCATACCAACACCGCCAAAACTACCGGTAATATCTTGCTTAAATACTTTTGCATCTTGGGGAGGCATATAGACGGTGTAGGGGTCTCCGTATGAAGCGGTCAATCCTTTGATGGCTCCGTATACTTCTTGCGAGGTGTTCGGAATTGTTGAGGAGGCATGTGTTTCCACGAAATTTGACTTCAAGAGATTCCACGCTCCCCAAAACCCGCTCATGTTTGCCGATGTGTCCGGCGTGGTGTTTGTACTTCCTCCGGTGAACGTGAGGTGAGTTGCAGTGGAAGAGGTTGAGCTTTGATAAAGCCCACCAACCAATAATCCCCCGGCAAATGCTATAAGAATGATGAGTGCGTATCGCGCTCCGGTGCGGATTTTTTCCGGTGATACGTCTTTGTGTTTTGACAAAAAGTTCCGATTTCCATCGGTGGCATCAATCTGTTCATTTTTATTTTCATCACTCATGCTATTTCAGTTATGTATGTATGGTACCGCATGACGCCTACGCATGCAAAGTGGATAATGAGTAAGTCCCGTATAGCCGGGCTCTGGCACAGCATAAAAAAAAGAGTGCTCCGGGCCACTCGACCAAGTCTTACCCTGTTTTATGTAGTGAGCGGTATGTGCCATATAACAATAGTATGTAAGAGATATTTTTTGGTGCTATACTACACACACCTATGAAATGGATATCCCTGTTAAATTTCAGAAAGAAGAAAGTGTTACCAAAAGTGGTAATGCCAATTTTACTCACTAACACACTTTCAGGAAAAAAAGAACAATTTATTCCACTTAAGCCTGGACAAGCCACAATGTATTCGTGCGGACCGACAGTTTATAGTCGCGCACATATCGGGAACCTACGCCCGCACATATGTGCAGATACTCTCTCTCGCACACTTACTCATGCGGGATTTCGCGTACATCGCGTTATCAACATCACTGATGTTGGACATCTGACAAGTGACGCGGATGACGGCGAAGATAAGGTTGAAGCGCGCGCAAAGCTTGATGACGTGACGGTTGCACAATTGACAAAAAAATACACTGATTTTTTTCTTAAAGATATTACCATGTTAAACATAGATACCCACCATATACTTTTCCCGCGCGCAAGCGAATACATCAGTGAGCAAGTATCCATCGCTAAAACACTTGAAAAAAAAGGACATGCATACAAAATTGACGATGGGTTATATTTTGATACGGCTACATTTCATGCATACGGAAAACTTGGCGGTATCAAAGATGCACAGCTGTCCGCCGGGGCACGCATCGCGGTAAATCCGCAAAAACGCAATGCAACAGATTTTGCTCTGTGGAAATCAACACCAATGGGCGTGCATCGTTTGCAGGAATGGAATTCTCCATGGGGATGCGGGGCGCCCGGGTGGCATCTTGAATGTTCCACCATGGCGCACACATTGCTTGGAACAGAAATTGATATACACACAGGAGGTATGGACCTTATCGCGATACATCACAACAATGAAATAGCACAATCCGAATCTGCATTTGACAGACCATTCGCTCATTATTGGATTCATAATGCTTTTTTAACTATGGCTGGAAATAAAATATCAAAGTCTCTTCATAATGAAGTGTATCTTGATGACTTGCCGAAACGAAATATCCATCCATTGGCGCTACGTTATCTTTTTCATCAAACACATTATCGCACCCCAATTTCTTTTTCGTGGGAAGCACTCTCCGGAGCACATGATGCTCTTGTAAGACTGTGGCGCCTTTCTCATGAAATTAAAAATAATTCATTTGGAAACGTAACATCAGGCGAATATCGTTATCGCCTCATCTCGGCGGTTCGCAACGACCTTAACACCGCGCAAGCGCTTGCCATATTGTGGGAAGCGCTGAGAGATGAAAACATAACCCCGGAAGAAAAAGCCGGTGTGCTTATTGAGGCGGATGCGTTGCTTGGCATTGATTGCGCTACTCCCCCGCTGGAATATAAATCTATTCCGGACCATGAATTACCGGACGAAATTCGTTCCATACGTGACCAACGTGACAGGGATCGTGAAGAAAAAAAGTATGAGCGCGCAGACACTCTGCGCGACGCCCTGCAAAGACATGGATATCGTGTTGAGGACGGTTTGGAGGCGACACTCCTCTATAAAGACAGAAAGTGATACAATACGCTCTGTATGGCTTCAACCACAAATCGTGTCCCACCGCAAAATCTTGACGCTGAACGTGCGTTGCTTGGCTCGTTATTATTGAAGCCGGATGCCATTCACGATATTTCCGACAGTATCAGCAAAGATGCTTTTTATGCGCAGAAACACCGAGTCATTTTTGGAACTATGCTTGAGCTTGCTACTCGCGGTGAGCCAATTGATTTATTGAGTATCACTACCCGCCTTACCGACCAAAATCTTCTTGAACAAGCGGGGACCAGAAGTTATGTGGCGGAACTTGCAACTGCCACTCCATCACCAAGCAATATTTCTCATTATGCGGATTTGGTTTCAAGAAAGTATGTAATGCGCTCGCTCATTGATGCCGCGTATCGCATTACCGAACACTCATACGATGATTCACAAGACACCGCGCAAACGCTTGATGAGGCGGAAAAATTAGTGTATGCGGTTGGAGATATAGCATCATCGCATGCCTTCGTGTCGCTGGCGGAAAAATTACCGGACGCATGGGACCGCATTGAGCGACTTTCAAAACAGAAGGATACCATTCGCGGTGTTCCCACGGGCTTTGCCGATTTGGATACGATGCTTTCCGGGTTGCATCCATCTGATTTGATAATACTCGCTGCACGCCCCTCAATGGGAAAGACTTCATTGGCGCTTGATATCGCGCGCAACACCGCGGTGCGTTATGGCACTGCGGTTGGCATTTTTTCTCTTGAAATGAGTAGCGAACAACTTATTGACCGTATGCTCTCTGCCGAGTCGCATGTAAATTCATGGAAATTGCGCACGGGCAATGTCCACGATGAAAGTGACTTTGACCGCATTCGTGATGCGCTTGAATCGCTCTCAAAGGCGCCGGTGTTTATAGATGATAAGCCGGGAAATAATATTCTTTCAATGCGTGCCGTTGCAAGGCGCCTCAAACGTGAGCATAATGTCGGCTTAATTATTGTTGACTATTTACAACTCATGACGCCGGTAGGCATGAAATCGTCTGATTCATTGGTGCAACAAGTAACGGAAATTTCTCGCTCACTAAAAGGGCTTGCGCGAGAATTGAGTGTTCCCGTGTTGGCGCTTTCGCAACTCTCTCGTGCAGTTGAACAACGTGGTGGCAAGCCACGTCTTTCAGACTTGCGCGATTCTGGTTCAATTGAGCAAGACGCCGATGTGGTTATGTTTATTCACCGTGATGATAAACATAACCCGGAAAGTGACCGCCCGAATATTGCAGAGATACTAATTGAAAAGCATAGAAACGGACCAACCGGAAAAGTGGAATTATATTTTGACGAGAAACGAACGACTTTTGTTCCGGTTGATAAGAGCGGATATGGAGAATTGGCGGAAGAATTTTAATATACAACATGTCTGATTCAATGGAGCAATTGGTACGTGAGTTTGAGCGATTTCCGGGCATTGGACCTAGACAAGCAAAGAGGTTCGTCTATTATCTTCTTGCCACCTCCGCGCAAGCGCGAGCCACCCTTTCCACTCTTGTGGAAAGGGTGGGCGAGGAAGTAAAGCAGTGCGCTCTATGTCAACGTTTTCAAAGTGGTGGAAGAGAGATGTGTTCAATTTGTGCAGACAAATCCAGAGACAAAACTTCCCTTCTTCTTGTTGAGAAAGACCAGGATATTATCGCTATAGAAAAGACACATCTTTATAAGGGGCATTATTTTGTGTTGGGTGGTGTGCTTACTCTTTCTGGTAAGGGAGTTATCAGAGAAGACTTTCTTGTAAGACTTATAAAGCAAAAAGTTAAAGAGGGGCTTTCAGAAATAATTATGGCCCTATCTGCAACATCAGAAGGAGAACATACCAGTGACTATGTTCGCACATTGCTGGCGCCGTATCGCACGCATGTGCGCATAAGTGTTTTGGGTAGAGGCCTTGCCACGGGAACCGAGCTTGAATATACCGATGAACAAACACTATCCGGAGCAATTCTAAACAGAAAGGAGTTTTGAGTGCTGTAATACGCGCATGGTTAGTTACGGGGAAATAAGGCATGCCTTATTTCCCCGTAACTATAATCTTCAACACACCCATTTCAGATTTGATACACCATTGTTGTATCTATAAAAAGCCAAAAGTCAAAGTAGAACATTAAATGTTCTACTTTGACTTTTGGCACATAATATTATCAGATATCAATGCACCGCGCAGGAACACTGTACATTATTAAGAAATGGATTCTATGCGTACAGACACAAATGGCTGACGATGACCGCGGCGTTTAATGTATCGGCTCTTCGGTTTATATTTTACCACGTCTATTTTTTTCGCGCGCCCGATGGAGACAATCGTTGCATTTACTTTTGCTTCTTTTATTGTCGGTGTGCCGATGGTGGTATTTGAACCATCGTCAACAAGTAACACCTCTTCAAACACAACGGCATCTCCCTCTTTTTGAGTATCGGATAGCTTTTCTATAGAAATAACGTCTCCTTTTGAGACGACATACTGCTTCCCTCCCGTCTTAATAACTGCGCATTCCATAATGTGCTCATAATACCGTTTCTAACCGTAAAAAGCAAGTGTTTGTACGAGTCCACCACATATGAGACTATTGCTTAAAATAATGCAGGTACATAAGTTCAAGGAATGGTCGCAACCATCTCGGACATTAATTTAATTGTAGACGGTATAAAAAAGGACTCCAAGCAGAATGAGTTTGCCAGAGTCCCTGTTGTTTCGATCCCAAAGTGATGATTCAAGCGGCGAATATTTCGGCAACACCGTGGTCTACGACCACAACAGCTACCTCGGTCATGCTCTGCAACTTCGTTGCAGCTTCGGCATCAAAAACTGCGAGTGCCTCTTGAATACCTTCTCGCATAACAAGTCCTTGTGCGAATGGGACTTCTCCCCGATTGCGGATCTCCTGCCGGTTGCATCCTGGCATCAGGATTTCGGCGAGTGGACCACCATGAATGTCATCGGCATTTATGAGCACAATCACCACTTGTTCTGCGGTCATTCCATATCCCGCCAGTTTATTCTTGAAGTGTGCGACACGGTCGGCATTCAACCGCAGTGTGTTGCGACAACTGTGCTTTCCCACCGCATTGGAATTTTCGACCTCGTTTCTGTAATGCCAATCGCCCTGAACATTTACTTTCCTGGCGACGGATTGCACCCATCGCTCGACGACATTAGAGCTACCATCAACGACATAAACACCCTGTCCCTTCTTAAAGGTGTAGGAATTATAAGGCGGCGGGGTATG
>DRJB01000025.1 GCA_011052355.1 Candidatus Kaiserbacteria bacterium | reverse complement strand
TCCCGCCGTAGCGTGTACGCTGTGGCGGGACGAGATTATTTTTCTTATTTTCAACTCAATTGGATACTTCTGGAAATCACCTGCGTTCCGGGTACCCATTTGTTGAGGCGATACGCATCCTCAACAAAAACAGCAAAAACACCATTGGCAAATTCCGCTCTCATCAAAGTCGTATGATGTATGGAACCTGAGGCAAAAGCAATGATGTTAAACTTTCCATATGGGATACGCGTAGAAATCTTTGCAAGCACCCGCACGTATCCCAAAAAATGTGCTGGACTAATCACTGCTAGTCTTGTGGATACCCTCTTTAATATTTCCCTATTGTCAATGCACGTGATGACCTGGTATGTGCGCAATATGGTCGGTGGGATATAAATTCCATTTCCAAGATTATATAGAAATTCCTCTTGAAAATATCCCATCAATCGTATTGGGATTTCTTTTGTACTTCTGAAAGAATTCCTGTTGAGAAATATTCCGGAAACACAAACCTTACCAATAAACCACAGCGGTGGAATTGGTGTTTTTACACCCCACCGCTCCAAATTATTTCCCGCCAGGTCATTAATCTTTTCCATTGTCAATATCCTTTTTTGATTCTGTAGCCATTAACATAATGGCCCTTCCGTATGTATCTAAATATATTGTGCGCACTAAGTCAAGTAATGCTGGATGGAAAGACCGGCGACTACATTGTAGTCGCCGGTCTTTCCGAAAATTTTCTCGCACAAAATCTACACACTGCGACGAGTACGAGTGATGTCGGTTCCGCCATCATGAGCACTTTGTTTTTTAAGTTTCGGTGACTTCTCTTCTATTTGGGCGGTTTGTTTAGATCCCGGGTGGCTATATTTTTCTGCTTTGGTGCGCTCCTTTTTCACTCGCGGAGCTTTTATAAGTGTACCGCGATATTCACCTGTTGTTTCATCCAAGCGGTGAGGAAGGCGCCTCGCGTTACTTTTTGCATCAACAACAGTCTGAATTGAAGAAAGCGCATGATGAGACCGACGATTATGGGTGTGGGATTTCGTATGGCGCATGCGTACTGACATATGGGAATACCCTAACACATACACCATAAAAAGAAAAGCACGCCGATGGCGTGCTACGAAATGTGCGGTGCCGTTATCTTTCGGCATTGAGCACATTATCTAGGGTTACTTGCACCTTCTCTGCGATCTTCTCATTATCATGGCAGTGACAACTTCCCACCACTTCCGAGAGTGTGAAGTTACACCAACAACCATTATACTCATAAGCGTAACACCCATCCTCGCGTGAGAAATGATATGATGGGCACTTGCTTTTTTTAAAATACACTCTGGTCCCATTTTTTGTACAAAAGGAACAGAGGGGAAATTCTTTACGTTTTATTTTTTTTATCTCTGCGATTACCTCCAGGGCGACGGATCTCTCCTTCATCGCCGCGCTCAGAATTCTCGCACACAAACATTCGTAACTCATAGCGGACCCTCCGTCTGCTTATCTGCCCACCCACGTATCCGCATAGTATGGTATGTCTTCCGTAAAAAATGTCAAGAAAATATACTAGCCATCAACACTGGTACTCTTTGGTTGATAAATCCAAGGTGTTCAAGTTAAACTTGAACACCTTGCTACACTTCCACACTTTAGAATATAAAAATAACACTGTCCTTGTAAGACAGTGTTAAATAGAAAGAGCATTTTTTGGTTTAAATTTTTTGGTTTTTTTATGTTTGTGTGAGCACGTCTATTACGACGCGCTCAATTCCTTGAACTTCCTCGTCCAAGACATACTCTTGACAAGAAAGATTGGTGTTAGGACCAAACGCGTCCGAACACTTTAATCTCTTTTGGCAGATGATACAAACCGAACCATCTACCGACCCGCAGGACGTAATAATGTCAGCTGCAGATTTAAAATCATCTAGATATCCAAACTTTTTCGGTACTTTCATTCCCTATTCCTTTTTTCAGATTCTTCCCAAGATAAATACTACCAATAGTTTAGTGTTTGGGCAAATGTTAATGACAAACCCCCCGTTTGCGCCAAGGGCGCAAACGGGGGGTTTCGCAAAATCAACGCTCCTTACACTACTCTTTTATCTGTTCGCGCACACGCTCAATGTATCGTGACGCCGCTTGCTGACCACCCAACCCAAATGCCAAGCCCAGAGCAAGAGAAATGGCGACCACAATACCGGTGAACAATATCTGCACAAAACCCGGAGCAACCTGCAACTGGTGCAATGCCGCAAGAATTGCAAACACCCAAATGGACCATCGCGCTACCGCTCCGAGGAAATTCGCCGCCACGAGATGTGCCGCGCGCGCAGACCCTGCAACCACACGATGCGCCGCTTCCGCAAGCACTGCGGCAACGAGCAAAATAAGTACTGCAACTATAACTTGTGGCAAATAGCTCAGCACCACCTCACGAAGGAATATGTTCACTTGAGTGAGTTGCAGTATGTTCAAGGATGCAATCAAAAACACAATGATAAAAAACCATTTCACCAAAAGACCGATAAACCTCCCCGAGGAAAGCTTAAACCCGGCGCGCTCAAGCACACGTTCAAGCCCCGCTGCGCGCAACGCCTGATCAAAACGAAGAGCATCAATAATCTGTGCGACAACCCTTCCAACTCCAACACCGATAAGCCAACCAACGATAAAAATAATAATGGCAACAATAAGGTTTGGAACATATTGTAACGAACCGGACAACATGTTTTGAAACGATTGATTCAAAACATTAGCCCATGTAGTAAATGTCATATATCAATAAAAGATAATTATGCTAATAAAGCCGGTACTCACAACCAAGCTTTATATAGTGTAACAAAAAATGATAGCTTCTATGTGAGAACATGTGGATAAACACCTGTACTATGACATTCCTATCTTGTCAAGAATAATGCGGTGCGAATAATCAAACACATCACGCAATAATCTGTCGTATACTCCTGAGCGATAACGAAAATCCGTAGTGGCGAATGAGGCATAACGAATTTCTCTGCCAAGGTCTGATTCTATGGTATGGATTACGGTTGAAAGAATGCGTTCATCCAATTTATCACCAACAACCAGTAGATCTATCTTTGGCTCAATCGCCCCGGAAAAAAGTCCGGTGAGCACCACCAATCGCAGTGTTCCGGTGCGACGCAGAAGAGGGAGAATATCTCGTGATTCAACCACAGTGGTATTACGCACGAATGCCGCAAGTGCATCAACATATTGATATTGTTTATTGAGACGATATTTCACCTCACGCCCGCTTCCTTGCCTACGTATAACTCGTGCGTGAATAAGAACGGTGATTTCTTTACGAACATTTGAGGTGGTTGTCTTTGTACGGAAGGCGATGTCTTGTGTCGTATATGCGGTGTTCTCATTGAAAAAAAATAAGCGCAACAATTTCAATCGAGAGGCGGAGCTGAATAATTTTGCAAGAGTATGCATAATTTCCTATTGTACTAGTTTTAGTGACAGAAACCAAGGATTTTACAAAATGGGTGAAATGCGGTACAGTCCACCCCCCGCGCCGGCGAAGCCGGCGCGGGGGGTGGACTGTTTTACACAAACCCAGAACCTATTTGAAAGTAACCTTGGCTCCCGCCGCCTCCATCTTCCCTTTCAATTCTTCCGCGTCTTCCTTCTTCATGTTTTCTTTCAGCACGGAAGGTATACCATCCACAAGATCTTTTGCCTCCTTCAATCCAAGAGCGAGTGCTTCTTTCACCGCCTTGATAACTGAGATTTTATTTGCACCCATATCGGAGAGTTCTACCGTTACAGTGCTTTTCCCTTCCTCTTCCTCGCCACCCGTGGCGACGCCGGGCGTCGCCACGGCAACCGCCGACGCGGACACACCGAATTTCTTTTCCAAAACTTTTACCAATTCAGACAGCTCAAGCACCGACATGTTTTCAACTTCTTCCACGAGCTTCTTGAATTTATCCGGCACCGCCACCTCTTCAGTGGAATCTTCTTGCCCCTCTTTTTTTGGTTCCTCTTTCGGTTCCGCAACTTTTTGCGCCGGTTCCTCCTTTACTTCTTCTTTTGGAGATTGCGCCTCGGCAACATCCTCTTGCTTTTTTATTTCATCAGTCATAATTATATACTGTATAAATTGTTAAATAAAGATTTGCACACTTTTCTCACTACTATGCTTTTACCTCACGGATTTGATCAAGTGCAATCACCAGTCCTTGTATGGGAGAGTTAATCACATTTACAAACATCCCACGCAATACCTGCATTGATGGGATAACCGACAATGCTTGCATATACGTTGCATCAACATATGCACCGCCAAAAACGCCACCTTCAATAAAAAGGGTCTCTTTCTTTTTTGTTCCCTGCTCATGCACTGCGCGCGCCGGCGCAATTTCATCTGTTGCACTCCACACGAGTGCTATTTTCCCGGGGAGCTTTGAGAGCTCGCCCTCATAACCACGCTCACCCAGCGCGCGGACGATGAGTGTCTTCTTTGCAACATAGTAACCGATACCCTCCTCTCGCAATGCCTTGCGCATGGCTGATGTTTCGGAAACCGACAGACCCTGAAAACGAGCAAACACCACTGTCTTGGCTTCTTCAAGCGCTTTTGAAAGCGTTTGAAGAATTTGCTCTTTTTTTGTTTTATTAATTGCCATAATTATTTTGGTACGAGAACGAAAAAAGTCCCTTGACGGGACTTTTGGCATGGAGACTTCGACCCGGGCGTGGCTATGCCACGCCCGTTCGTCCCTCGGTAGGTCTTATATATGCCTACTATCTTCAGTCCGTACTGAGATACAATACCACAGTCCCTCCGCGCGCGCAAAGCGCGCGGAGGGACTGTGGTCAGAACCCCTTATTTAAAACGAAAAGTGGAAAGAATTTGCTTGGCGAGATCTGTATGACTCACCGCTACGGCTGTGATTATGTAGGTATTGTTATGAAATAATGCTTCAAAATACGGTCCAATCAACGGACTTGTTGGCGTATACATTTTT
>DRJB01000024.1 GCA_011052355.1 Candidatus Kaiserbacteria bacterium | reverse complement strand
GGCTCCCACACCTGATGCTCAATGTTTAACGCGCCACGATAGTACAGCCGACTGCCTTCAATGCCGGGAATGAAAAGCACATTGTCGGCGCAGGAGCCGGGAGTGGCGCAGAGGTTGTTTGTGTCGCGCACCGTGAAGTGGATAGTGGCGAGGAGTGTTGGGGCGTACCAATAATCCGCGGCATACACGGGTTCGCCAATGAGTAATGCAATGGGGCGTCGCCACCACGGAGCTTGCGACACTACATACGTATCCCCATATAATTTCAATTCATACGTACCTGCCCGTTTCCAAGAAATTGGCGTTATCATATAACTATGCATACTGGCAATCATAGTGCGCGAACTTGATGTGGCAGAAAGATAATATAAATCACCACGTATGTCCCCATACAAATTGCTGTTTTCCGCTCCAACCAGTGTGTAACCCGCTACACCCAATGGCATTGTATATGTCCCACCGTCTTTTATGACCGTTGATATATTGGTGCTCGGATTTTCCCACGAAAGACCGTTATACAATAAAGCTGGTGCGTAGTTTAGGATGGGTTGTAATTGCGTAGTAACGGCACGAGATATACTTGGAACAAAAATTATTGTGGCTATGATGCCAACAGGTGCGAGGATAAAAAAACGAGCATGCGAGCGCATAATATTTTATATTATAACTGCTCACATACCATTGCACCACCGTTGGTGGTGCAATGGTATGTGGATAATTTTTCATTTGTTCATTTTTTTAATTCCATAAACACCACACCGGAAATTGAAGTCCAGACTTCAATTTCCGGTGTGGTGTTTGCCCCCACCCTGCGCGCCTTCGGCGCGCAGGGTGGGGGCTATGCTATTTAACAATAAAAGTTGCGCCCGCGTCAGAACCACCGGAACTGAGAGAGTTTTTCCCATCATATCCAACCGAATAAATTACACCGCGCGACGAGCTGTAGTGAAATGCTTTTCCATTGTATGGATCCAACGGCAATGCGTACAGATAATTCGGTACAAGCTCACTGAGCGATGACGGCAACGCATGATGGTCAATCTGATACGCGCGAAGCGCAAGCGTAAGTTGCGTTGCCCTAAGCAGTGCTTGCCCATCGCATTGCGAGAGCTTTAGCTTCAGAAAAAAAGATTGCCGCAGTATACTGAGCTGTATCTTCCCTATGATATTTGGAGTGAAATACCACAAGAGATGATTTGCCGGAATACCGGAAGCAGGTTGTGTAAGAGCGGTATCATGTTTTCCTACTAAAGTGCACGAGGTAACGGACAATTTTAGATGACGTTGCATTGCTTTCGCAGCGTACACGACAGTTTCATTTGGATGCCAATAAAAAGACGGTTTAAGAGCAAGAGCAACATTAAAAAATTCAGCGGTGGTCGTACTCACTGTTCCGTCCGTAACGTATATATTATTTATGAGATATTTCATATAAGCTGTATGAATAGATTGTATGACGGATTTTTGTATATGCCACTCAAGTTTAAATACCTTTGCCAGACCACTCCCATCATCACTTTTTCCATTTAATGCGGAAGCCGTTTTGATAAGTATCTTTGCATTTGAAAAAGTTGTTGACGTAGCGATGGCACGCAATGTATTGAGTCCATCTTTCTCTATTTTTGACCCCACAAGATATTCAATAATATCTCCCTGAGATGCTGTCATTTTATTACCGACAAATACAGTAGCGAGTGCCTGAGTGAGTGCCTGCGAAGTCTTTCCATTTTTTGCAAGTTGTATTGCATACGCATCATTAAGGATTGTCGCTCTACGAAAATCATTTAAGGGAGGCAACAACGAGTTCACGCTTACACTATTTGGATTTGCCGCAACGGGATCTTGATAGACATGTTTTTGCGCGGCTCTGACAAATGCGGAATATAATGCCGTTTTCGCCACGGATTTCTGTGCAGGAGTGCTTGTTGCAGACAATACAATCCTCACCTGTGTGGCGGTATTGAGCATATCAAAGTATGCATTTTGTGCGCGCGGAACAGAAACCGCTTTTATTTCTAGACTAGGGTATGTTTTGGGAGCACTATCATGATACACAAGCCCGAGTATATTGATGATTATAATAAATACTATCGGGACACCGATGATAATTCCAAAAACCCATGAAAGAATTTTTACAATATGATGTTTTTTGTGCGGAGGAAAATCAGTTGGATTTTGAAATGGCTCTGTTGTTTGCGATGTAATTTCAACAGGCACTTGTGATTGCATGTCTACAGTATAACATCGCGAATGCTCTCATCCGACACAGAATGTGTATAGCGCGACCATAGTTTAGGAAGGTTAAATATTCTCGGAAATTGAAGTCCGGGCTTCAATTTCCGAGAAGCTGTAGGAGGAAGTCTGTAGGAGGAAGTCGGACTTCCTCCTACATGAGGGGTTTCGTAAACCCCTCATTGGGTGGCAAGATTAAACCTCAATTCCCTGTGATGTGAGAGAAACGACATTTTGCAACAGCAACGCAATGGTCATTGGTCCGATACCTCCCGGGACCGGCGTGATGAATGATGCTTTTTTTGCACAACTTTCAAATTCAAAATCACCATAGACATTGTTGTGCTCTTTCGTTATGCCAACATCAATCAAAATAACATCCCGCTTGAGCATATCGCCGGTTATAATCCCCTTTTTACCAAGAACGGATATCAAAACATCGGCATCTTTTACAAATTCCCTTATCTTTTTTACCGAGACATTCTTCGCGACAAAAAACTCAAGAGGAATGCCATGAGCGGAAAAAAATTCCTTCAGTGTATCGCCGAAAAGTCGCGAATTGACGAGCGCTTTTATTTTTCCTTTTTTTGGCTTCCCTTTCCAAGCTGTTTTAAGAGCATACAAAATAACCCCGGGCAATACAGGGCTCACTTTTATTTTCCCCGCATTTTTCAAAACATCGGTATTTTTCTTATGAAATCCATCTATGTCTTTTGCAGGGCTCATACTTGAGATTATTTTTTCAGTATTAAAACCGGCTGGCAATGGCATCTGTACAATCATTCCGTTGACACCAGCATCTTCATTGAGCTCACCTATCTTTTGTATCACTTCGTTTTCATCGGCATTTTTTCCATACGTGTATCTGCTAAACTTCACGCCTATTTCTTTTGCACGGCGCGCCTTAAGGTCCACATACATTTCGGATGCTTTATTATCGCCAATAAGAAAAACCGCCATGTGTGGCTTGAGGTTTTTTTTCTTTATTTTTATTTTAAGTTTCTCAAGAATTTTCTTAGATTCCTTTCTTCCGTCAAATATCTTCATATTATATTCAGTGTACTGGAAAAAATATAAAATAAAAGTGGCTCATTTCTTTGTGGGGGTGTATAGTTACAGCAAACATTACTTATATGAAAGCACGTTTTTCCACATTGTTGTCCGCCATAGCAACAAATCCAATGTTGTCGGTTGGTATTGTCGCGCTTGTTGGGGCTAGCATTGTCGGGCTGGTTTATATGTCAACATTAGGACATCCGCCAAACACATACGCTACCGCCGGGCGCGCCCCCATCGTTGCACAAGTAAACTCAACCGCCACGGTGAAGGCATCAGAATCCATTGAATTGGCTTTTGGTATGCCCGGACGCGTG
>DRJB01000023.1 GCA_011052355.1 Candidatus Kaiserbacteria bacterium | reverse complement strand
ATCCACCGATTGTCGCAGTACCATTCACCGCAATGTTTTTCCGTACCGCAACGCCGGCGTCAATGCTCAATGTAAGATTGCGTGCTTTTTGTGAAGTGGTGGTGAAAGTGGAAGAGGCATACGTACCCGATATCGCAAGCTGTGTTTGTTGCGCACCACTACTCCCTGAAGAATTATTTACTCCGCCTCCGGTGGCTGTAAATTTCGGTTTGGTTTTATATGTAACCGAACTGCCAGTGGAACTAAATAAATCAAAAACACCCTGCGCTGCGTTTGTCATACGACTTGCAATAGAAGAAAATATACCGGAAAAGAAATTCATAGAACCGGAAAGAACACTTGCGGAATTTTCAGAGGGAATAGTTTTTGAATTATTTGTTTCAGAAATACTATTTCCGATTGCTCGCGAAAAATCAACCGCGCGAATACTCAGAGGGGCGACCACTTCCGCTAATTGTGTTTTGATAATTTTAAAGAAATGATTTCCTCCGAGTGCATAAGAAGCAAGCGGGACAATAAATATTATTGAGAGCAAAAGCATGGCGCTCATATTTCGTACCATATGCGACTTTTTGGATATTGTGGAAGAGGAAACAGAATTTAATTTCTCACCCAAACGCAAAGAAGCACCATGCATAAGGTTTGCCGGATATATTTTTTCTTGCGGTGGTGGTGTTGATTGTGATGGCGGAAAGATATCTGATTGTTGCGGGGAAGAATAAGAAAGATGTTTAAAATATTCCGATTGGCGTTTCTCGGATAATTCCCGCATTCTGAAATCTTTTCTGGTTTGTTTTTGTTGAATAAATTTATTAAGGGAAGATTCATCAACATACCAGACAGTATCAACTTTCTTTCCGGCAATTTTCCCGAACCGACACAGCTTTGATATGTAGTCATTGGTAAACCCTACTCGTCGCGCTGCAATTTTTGATGAGACAAGACCTTTGGTTGTGTAATTAGAATTATTTTTCATTTAGTTCATCAGACGAATTAACTATATAATAACATCAAATATTTGTTCGTCCGTGTGTAAACAATAACGAGTGTGGATAAGATATGCGTGCAAAAATAAACTCGTTAAAAACCATCGGCTCAAATAAAAAATTATACAAAAAATTATTTTCTATAACCGAAATGTAAAAGATATTGCCTTATATAAAAACACCCAAATGATGAAAAACAAAATGTTTGTGTATTCATATGTCATTTCATGTATCTTTTTGCAATAATCGCCAATTTTAATGCTATTTTTTAAATATATAAGCTGATATCAGTGAAATGTAAATATTATTCACACAAATACCAATATAGATGCATAATTCAAAACATGAGCATGTTTATATACCGATGAAATGATTGTAAATCAAAATTAAGTAGTAATGCATCACATAAATATAATTGATTTTATTTTGTTGACTTCCTATTAATATTTTATGCTCACTTAAGAGAGAAGTATTTTTGTCATATAGAAAGAATGTCTATATTTCTCAATATATTTTTGTTCGTCTTGTATTCAAAACAGATATATATTTACGCAACATATTCAATGCGACGATGAAAATGTTACTCACCAAGGACCTTCATAAAACTGCACCTCATTTATTTTTCCACCAGCACATAATATAAAAATCAATCATATCTCGCGACATGCAACATTGAAATCTTAGTAGAGTTATTATAATCACTTGATACATTTGTTCAATCGTAACAATGGCATATAAGTAAATGAGGTTGTAATATCAATTAACGCAAGAATATAAAGTTCTAATTATATACATATTGTCAGCTCTATGCATTGTATATTGCCTGCACGAGATATAATGAGATTTATTCTTATTTTTACAATTTATTTATAGATATACTTATGAATATACACATCTCGTTATAACAAGCTCGTTCAAACGAGCTTATATTTCCGTATATATAGTAACTATTCCATTGTAAACAGATAGTACTGAATTCTTATAAGTAAATACATGTTCCTTGTCTAAAAACCTAACGACAATTGGCTCGTTTTGAATCATAGTTATAAAATTTGCATGTTCAGGAAGTACGTCAAAAGGTCCTGCACTATTTTTTGAAGAAACACTGGTTGCCACCCCATCCCAAATGAGTTTATCGGGGCTGTTTATAATTACCTTAAGCTTCTCTTTCTTGAGGTTCATATGAGGTTTCTGTTTTATATTCACTTGGTATTAGATGGGTTGCGTTTCCAATATAAAGAAATTTATCGGCCGAAACGGAATCAAATCTTCCCTCAACGATTGACTTCACATCTGCGAGTGTTTCGTTACGCTTTACAAAAACTCCCGCACGTCCTGTTTGTGATTCCAAAGTAAAGAAGGGCTGCGTCATGTAATTTCGTAGACGCAATCCTCGCCCATATACAACCTTATCTTGCAGTGATAATTCACTCTCACCTATGATAGTAACTACGCGTGCGAGTCTTTCATATTGATCAAGTAATTCTATCGCAGTAGTTGCAACTTCAAAATGCCTGTCATCTATTAACCCCTTATCAAGCACTGAGGATTTTGAATTTAAAATATCTATTGCCGGATATCTTCCTTCTTTGCTCATCTCTCTTGAGAGTATTACTACCGCCTCAAAATAAGGAAGTGGCGCAGCAACTGCAGGGTCGTTTAGTTCATCGGCGGGAACATATACGGTTTGCACCGAGCTTACGAAAACAGTATCACTACTCACAAGCCGATTTTCGAAACGAGCTATTTCCGTTTCAAGTGTGGATTGATAACCAAATTCTGATGGTATTTCTTCAAGCAGTGTGGAAAGTTCATTTCCGGCTTGTACAAAACGAAATATATTATCTGCAAAAAACAGCACATTCTTCTTCTCTTCATCACGAAAATATTCTGTAAGAGTTGCTGCCGCCTCTGGCACCCTAAAACGAATGGCGGCATTCTCATTAATGTGCGCGACAATGAGTGCAGTCTTTGACAGTGTTTTTGTTTCTTTTAGAGATTCCCACAACTCATGCCCTTCACGAATACGTTCTCCTATACCTGCAAAAAGCGCTACACCATCATGCTCAGAATTAAGATTTCTGATTACCTCTGTCATCAATGCTGTTTTCCCTACACCGGCACCACCAACAAGCCCCAACCTACCTCCTTCAAACAGTGGTGTGAAAAAGTCTATAATTTTAATACCGGTTTCAAGAAGTTTTTTCTTTTTTGTTTCTGTTGTTAATGCCGGATGTTTTGCAACTGCGTGGATTGGGCGAGTATAGCCACGCTCAAGAGCCCCGCTACCGTCAACCGGTTGACCATAGAAATTTATTGCCCTCCCAAGAACACGCTTCCCAACCGGTATAAACAATGAGGGGCTCTCTGTTACTATTTTCATATTTCTATAGATGTCTTCTTTTGACGAGAGAAGCAGACAATGCAATATATCACGGTCTTGGTACGAATGGACTTCAAGTCGAATAATGTGATCGCCTGTTTTTTCTTGCGTAGAGAGTATCTCGCCAAGTGATGGACGGTATTCACTCTCGCAATGTACAATCACGATTTGTCCACGTACGCCGTATACACGACCAACAAATTGTTTTTCTATTTTTTCCATTTTGATATTGCAGAAAATGCTTCAAGCAGGCGCGCATCATTAAAAGTTGCTGCATCGCGCTTTAATATGCGACGCAATGTTGTAAGCGCCCCATCAGCTCTATCTTGTGCCTTATTCATCGCCATAAGGCGTGCCGCAGTTCGTGCGAGTTCTGACTCCAACATTATTCTTTGAAACAAAAGATATCGCACCCTCGTTTCAAAGAATGCGAGAATTTTGGGAAGCTCCGGCTCAAAGATATAGTCTGCACTTTCTTTTTGCCCCGAAGAATCCGGAACGGGTGTGTGTGCAATATCTAAAACAGATATTTTCTGAGTAAATATATTTACAAAGGTTGAATGAAACACATACACTTGGTCATACGCAGAAACTTTTTTCAAAAAAGCATTTGCTTCTCCCATGGTTGGGTCATCACCTTCAAATGAAAGAAATGAAGCGTGTTTACCAAGTTCAGAAAAGTTTCTCATAAAATACTCTCCCATTCTTCCGATAATCATGTAATCACTTTGAGTGTCATGCATACTTTTAACGAACAAATCCATAACGTCTGTATTAACTGAACCGTAAAAACGTGAATTTGAGGTAAAGGCAACAGAGATTTTTTGAGGTGAATCATGCAATCCCTCTTTAAGTTGCCCATGCGTGAGTGCTGAGCGTTTAACATATCCATATAATTTACCTATCTCATCATAAAAGGACGCATTCCTTTCAAAGGAAGACCGTAAGCTGTCAATTTTCTCCGCGCTCACTTCAAAAAGTGCGGATGTAACGAAGCGGATTGTTTCCAAATCGTCTAACTCTTTTCTTCGTGCTCCTACTATGGTTGCCATACAAATTCAAAATAAGGTAAAGCACTTTCCAACTTCTTTAAAAACTTATCCAGCGGGGTCGTACCTGTCTTTGCATCTGCGACCAAATAAGCTATTGACTTGTTTGTGTGTATAGCATCAACAAGCGCAGCACGATTATGCTTTGCAAACACTGTTTCTTTTTCATGAAAAAAAGTTGTAAAAACAAGTGATAACAGAACTATCTGCACCTCAATGGACAATGAAACCATCGGTTCTTGCTCAAGAAATTCATACATGATTTTCCCTTGTGCGATAATATCTCTTGTTTCCTTTGACAACTGAGCTCCGAATTGACCATAGCGACGCTGACGCTCGTATTCAGAAAGAAGTGACTGCACCCGAATGGATAATTGTGTAGCGAGAAGACTTTGTGTCTGCCGACCAACACGCGTAACCGATTGATCGGATATAATTGCGGGGAAATATCCCTCAGAACGCAGAAGTGGGGAGAAGAAGAGGTGTCCGTCAGTTGCAGAAATTAAATTTGTTGATACAAGATTTGAAATATCCTCAATGCTTGTCTCAAGAACCGCTAAAATAGTTATACTTCCACCTCCGACAGTCTTATTAAAATAACCACCCCTTTCAAGAAGGCGTGCCTGCTGAAAAAACATATCACCCGGATAAGACTCTCTTCCGGGAACCCTACCTGACAGTAGCGCTATCTCACGAAGATATTTAGCATGACTTCCAAGATCGTCAAGAATTAAAAGAACATCATATCCCTGCTGAGAGAAAAATTCCGCGAGCTCAACCGCGACCGAAGGAATGAGATATATCATCGGCGCCGGGTCATCTGAAAACGCAGCCAAAATAATTGTATTTTTGTTTCCGCTTTCACTTAAGATACGCGCAACAACTTCCTCAACATAAGAGGTTGGACGCCCGACAAATCCATAAATACATATGACTCCCGTTTTTTTCTGATGCGCGAGTATGCTCTCAAGGAATATCTTTTTTCCACTTGAAAGAGGCCCTATTATCATTTGTCGTTGACCTTTTGCAAGCGGAATAAGAATGTCGGTGGCAATCATGCCAGTGGTAAATTGTTCTTTCATCAGTGCGCGCGCACTCATGCCGGGCGCTACACTTTCAAGATGAAGAGTATTGTTTGGTGGCGGAATAGCACCACCACCATCAAGTGGTTCGCCAAGAGCGCTAATGACTCGCCCGAACAATTCTTCGCCAAAGAAAAACCGTATGCCACGAGTGCGAATAGTAAAATGGTCGCCCAGCTCCGTATCTCCCCCGTCAAGAAGAATTGCTTCTACCCCATTTGCATTTATTGCCGTAACCAGCGCCCGTTTTCCTTTTTGATTTATTATGACATCATTTATGTGTACGGACGGAAGCCCCTCAAGCTCAAGGAGATATCCTTTCGCACCGATGATAAATCCGGTTTCTCCTTCTATTACTTTATGTTCACGCGTGCGTGTATTTTCCATAAAATTTATACGTGTGTACTAATCGGGATTGGTGAGGACAGCAGTGTATACAAATCATCTTTGTGCAAATCAAAATAATGCTCAATGGAAAAATCATGCATGATATTTTTCCACACGAACCTACATCCGATATATACGGTCTCATCAACTGAAATATCAAGCATGACGTCTGGGGTGATTGTTGCTCTCGCCCACTTCCCTATCGCTTCGGTGTGCTCAAGAGGAAATGCAACCGGCACCGTAAGAGATAGAATTGGAAGTTGTTGTAATCCATCCGACATATCGCGCAACACGGTGCGAAAAGAATCACGTGTAAATATTTCCATAAATGTTTTTGGTAAAGATTTCAAAAAATCAATATCTTTCCCCGGCTCTTTTCTGTTACCTGCAAATTGTCTAACGGTATCTTTGTTTGCGACAGAATCATGGTCGGTAAAAAATACAAAGTCAAAAAACTCGTTTAATAAACTAATGCGATATACCATATCGGAACGTACATAGGTATACCGCATTAATTGTGTAAGTGGTGAATTATTCATGGTCATTTATCAAAAACACCCTCTTTCTTCGCCTCATCAAGAGCAACAAGCACTTGGTCGCGATGTTCTCGCAATGAGAATGTCTTATTGAGCGCAATACGCGCGGTTTCTTCAATAAGCCCAACCACCTCGCGGTCAAGCAACGCGAGACGTTCTTTTTTATATGTGGCGATGACCTCATGTGCCATTGAAATTTCCTTGGCAATTTCTTCAGATACGAGTTTTTTTGTTTCTTCAATAAGCACGCTTTGTCCTTCCTGAGCTTTTGTACTCATGTCTGTAAAAGTATGCTTTAACTGATCAGATTCTTCTGAGAGCGTTTTTGAAACCAGCTCGGATTCTTTCTGTATGAGTACCTCGGTCGTAAGCACATGCTTCTTAAACTCATTAATCATATTTTGAGAAAGCCCAGATAACTCGGTAGATTGGTTGGATAGAATGTCTTTTCCATTAGCTATAATTTCATCAAAGTGTTTTGTATACTCCTCACGAAATTTTTCATTCTCCTCTTTTCTTTCTGAGATTATTTTCTCCGCTGATTCTTGTGCGGTAGAAAGAATTGAACGACTTTGCACTTGCGCATCGTTAATGATTTCATTTGCTTTGCTTTGCGCCTCTTTAATAACACGGTCGTAAACCGGATAAGTAATGTATCGTAACTGAGTGCTTAATCTTATAATGACTGCGACAAGTACAAAAAACCCAATAACTAAAAATAAAAATACCACCAACAGCATCATCACAAATGGTGATGAAAAAAATGTTGTTATAAGTGAATGAGTGTTATTCATAACAAAATATTATTACTAATTAAAAGATACCATTTGTGCAATTAAGAATCCAGGAAGTTATGCAGGGTTGTGGGTGTGTCACACAGGTAAAAATACCAATGCAAGCGCCGCGGTCAATCCGACTGCGCTTATCAATATAATCATAATCGTGTTGAGAACTAGCATGGAGTGTATGGATGATTTTGCCAGTGGATTGCGACCAATTGAAATTATCCCGCTTCTCATGCTTGAGCCGGATGCCTTAAATGCAACATACACCGTCCCCACGGCAACAAGAGCGGCAAGTATATACTTTACAATGTGAAATATTATATTTTTCCCAATTTCAACACTCTGGGGAGTTTGTTGTACCACTGCCACAAGTGGATTTATTCTACGATAAAAGAGCATCTGAACAAATCCTTTGTATATTTTATTGGTTTGCAGTAGCACAGTTGAAGAAGCGTTTGGAAAAGAGCTAATCGCGGTACCGATAATGTAAGGATCTGAAATAGTTGCCTTGACTCCCTTCCCGGGTACTGAAGACGGCGAAATATAGTCCCCGGCTTTAATTGGCCCGTTTTTTGTTGTTACATTTACCATTACCTCACCGGAGGTAATGATGGGGAAACCTGGACCATTATCAGACAAAAGCAGTACGGGGTTTTTAACTACTACGCCAAATGCATTTTTATCACCGGGAATATGTGCAAGATGAAATGTTTTTGTATTTTTATCAAAAGAAACAATATCTCCCGGTTGCGGGTTCCCATTCAAGATAATATGCATCGTCGCTATCGCAGCGCCATAAGACTGCGCATGTGCGCTCATCGGATTGCCCATCCATAAAAGACCGGCAATAATAGTAACAATAATAAAAAAGAAATAAGGAAGTTGCCGATAGAATAGCACATTTTTCATGCTGTGGTGTAAGTACATAAGTAATACTAATCATACCGTGTCATAGGTGTTAGTGGCAATACACACCGGGCATACAAAAAAAGAGGTAGCCAAACAGACTATGTATTAATACTGTTTCTTTGTAAAAAGCTTACTCAATTCTACGCTTGCCAATGAGTTTACTGTGACATTTTTAATACTCAGATATGCCATACCGTTTCCAATCGCATAAATACCCTT
>DRJB01000022.1 GCA_011052355.1 Candidatus Kaiserbacteria bacterium | reverse complement strand
GAGCGCTCTTTCTCCAAGCAATTCACCAACTTTCGCGGCTGCATATGGCGTAGATTTTCGCGCGCCGGAAAACCCAAGTGCTCCGGCAGATGAGAAAATAACCGCATCACCTTTTTTGTCGGTGAGTACCGCTTTAGTATTGTTGAATGTTGCCTCAACATGCAATACACCGTGCGTAATTTTACGCTTAATGGCGCGCGCGAGGGTGCGGTCCTTGCGTCCCTTGTCAAGTCCTCTTCCTGATTTTTTAATAATTCTTTTCTTTCCCATAGTATGTTATATGATGTAATGCTGTAAAAAATAACTTTTATAAATAAGTGACATAAAAACCAGGAAGGACTAGGTTTTCTCAAGACTGCGCCTTCCGGAGCCCATCGTCTTTCGCAGGTTTCCACGTACTGTTCTGGAATTCGTCTTCGTGCGCCCACCGCGAACAGGAAGATGTCGTTGATGCCTAATACCACGCACGCAACGAATATCTTTCAGGCGACGAATGTTTTGACTTATCTGTCTGCGCAATTCTCCCTCAATCGTATACGCCTCGGCAATAACACGTATCTTTTGCTCTTCTTCCGTTGAAAGTTCGCTACTTTTCCTTGTTGGGTCAATATCAGCTTCTTTAAGTATCTTTCTGGCACGTACTTCACCGATACCGTAAATGTACGGCAAGGCATATGCCAGCTGCTTGTTATTTGGAAGAGTTATTCCCGCTATACGCATGAGTATTGATTATTGATGAATGAGTAAATTATTACCCTTGTCGCGCCTTGCGGCGAGGGTTACGTTTGTTGATACGATACAACCTACCGTTTCGGCGCACAAGAATGTCGCCGGCCTGCTGTTTTTTTATTGATGCGCGCACTTTCATGATGTGTATATATAATTCTTAGGTAAGTCGCCTCACTACGCGCGCTTTCCCGCCGTATGGATCAATGACAAGTTCAACTTGGTCACCTACCAATACTCGTATATGGTGCAAACGCATTTTGCCGGCAAGATATGCAAGAATCAGTTCGTCTTGTGATTCCAGACGAACACGAAACAAGAGGTTTGGTAATACTTCTTCTACGGTACCAACAACCGTTTCTTTTGTTTCAATATCTTCTGCCATGTGAAGCTTTATTAGTGTAACAGATGCCCGTACGCGCGTCAACATTTTGCACGAGTCTATCGATGATAACACCGGAATGCCACACCCCGGGAGTGCGCTCCGGAGAGTGCACTCCCGGGGTGTGGCAGATAAAATTTATCCATTCATCCATTATCGGATAGCCAATCACCTAAAATTACACCGTAACATTACTTGTTACATATTTTTAAATTCAAAAAAGAGGCGAGCTCTCTTTGTGCTGTTGTCGTTACTGTGGCTTAGATACTGTTACGTCTATTTTACTCGGGTCTTTGGGGAAAGTGTTTATCCAAAACGGATGAAGAACAAGATACGCTTTCTTCACCGATGGTAAAGCACTGACTATCGTTTGCGCTTCTTGGTGTGATTTACCCGCAATGGCGGCGGCGATACTTGCTTTATTTACAAACCACACAATAGTCACTTGTCCCGATAACATAAATTTAAATGATTTGGTTTTAGTATTTGGAAATGCACCGAGGGGCGTAAGAGTAAGACGTTGCGGGTCTTGAATATAAACAGGCGATACGCCATCATATGTGGAAACTATCTCGGAGACTATGTTTTTTGCAAGAGAAGGTGTCGGGAAAAGTATCGCTGTTATTTTTGCTTCTTCTTGCACGCCTATTTTATGTGTCGTTGAAGTGGCAAGTACACTCGGAAGTGTCGTGTACGTTGTGGTCGCAGCGTTTGGCAAAAAAGTATATCCAGAAGGGACTTTTGAGGAAATGCTCTTGAGTAAACTTTGCGCGAGGGCTTTTTTGAGAACTGTTCTTGCTTGCGATTTTTCTGCATTTGAAACAATCGGAATAACACCACTTGCGCCTCCTATCATAGAGTGTTTTGACTTTCCATATATTTTATTTGCCAAGCTGGTATTCGCAAGACCGGGTACAGAGAAGAACGATGACTTGATGTTGTATTTACTTCCGGGTTCAGATGCATATACCGCTACTGTTATGGTGCCGGGCACGACACCGTGCCCGGCAGGTATTGTTACCGGCTTTCTTAGATAAAATACCAGTCCGTTTAGTGTTTTGAAGCGAGTTTTTATAATGAGATGTAATGATGCGGAGCGGGTATTATATATGGTGAGTTCACCGGTGGCAACGGAAGAAACTGTTTTTGTGGTGGTGGCGGAAATATATTGTACCGCACGCTTATCTATGGTTATCAATGAAAACGGCAACACGCTTGTTGAGGAAGCGGACGCCGTAAGCTTCGCAGAGAGTGGAGCTGTATTTGATTTGGGTACAATTTCAACACGCGCTCCGGAGAACAATAACAATGTACCAATGGAAACCACAATCACCGCGAGCGCTATAACTGCAGGAGTATATGCAAATTTTTTCTTTGGCAGTTGTTTGCGAGATGCTTCTTTTCTCTTTCCTGATAAAAACTCACTCGTTTTCTCAGCGACATCGCGTGATCTGCTTGAGAATGATTCTCTTCGCGATGGTGGAATTATATCTTCAATGTTGCGTGACATATGTATGTACTATTATGTTATCAGTATAACGTCTGTGGCGTATGATGGGAAGTGCATATCCCCCCGGGCGCCATGTATGGCGCCCGGGGGGATATGCACTTCCCATCGCAAATTGATTATTGCCGTATCGCATATAAAGCCAAAATGGAAAGAAACGGGTCATCGTGAGATTCTTTTTTATAGGTTACCAATGAAGAAAACCGTTTTGCATCAAGTGGTATAACGGAAAGCGGGTCAGATGAAAGCCATATTTTTTTGAAAATGGGTTCTTCATCAAATTGGCGCTTAATAAATAACACAGCATCTTCATCCACAAGAATAAAAATTACTTTGGGGAGTACGTATCGCGCATTGAGTGTTTGTAAGATGTGTGCGATATCTTGCAACCATAGCGCACGCGCCTGCTGTATACGTGCGGTAAATTGAGCATTATGATCTTTATCTATCAAAACTGCATGTTCTATTGCGTGAAATGATTCAGATGAATTCGTAGTGCGCATACCCGCATCGCGTGCACTTCTTCGCAATACGTTCAATCCGCGCTTTGTGTGTGTTATGTCTACCAGCAATCCGTTTTTTATAAGAACCACGTCTGTCATTTCTCCGGTTATATCAATGATGAGCATATTTTTTTCATCCGGGTATAAAGAGCAAAGAACCGAATACGCAATTGGAGCGAATGCGGTTATTTCAATGTTGTCAGTATGAAATGCACCAGTAACAATATCTGTAACACAATTGGCGATTTCTTTTGTGATGTAAGAACCGAGCACTACCATCTTTGCTTCTTTTGTTTTAATGCCGAATGGTTTTGTGACAACATATCCGTTAAGCATTATTGAAACAACCATGCTGTTGGTGATAATACGACCATGCGCCGTCTTCGCAAAAATTTTCATAACCATATCATCCATGACTGTCTTGGTAAAACGAAAGGGTTTCTTCTCAGTCTTTTGGCGTGTTTGTATACGAACATCTTGCCATGGTGCGGCAATTGAAATAATAATGCGATCCATGTGGATTTCTTTATTTGTGTAACGCGACACTATTGGAGCTCCAATCGTAAGTAAATCCTTTGTAATTTTGATAAGCGCTTGCGCAACGGCATCTTCCGGAGACAAATCATCGCGCAAAGAAATTGGTACGTGTGTGCTGTAATATATTGTCGGATGACAATCTTTTTCCACACATGCATACGCTCCCGATATAGAAGCCGAGCCCACATCAATAAGTACCACGGTGCTCTTACGCCGATGCCCAAACAATGAAAGTCCATACATATAAAATAGTATAACAGTTAGTTTTGGAAATATTGCATACTTAAAAATATGTATGTGTATTTCGTTTTCATGATTTATTCAAAGACCGCTTTAATGCGACGCACTCCGGCAGAGCTGGACTCCTCTTTAATAATTTTGAAATGTTTATTTTCTGCGCGAATGACACTGGTGTTTTTTACATGAGGACCACCGCACAGCTCTCGCGAATACACCGTTCCATCCTTTGCCGTTATCGTATACACTTTTACAATATCCGGATACTTATCCCAGAAACTTGCCTCAACACCATCGCTACGAGCAACCTCTTTAGAAACTTGCT
>DRJB01000021.1 GCA_011052355.1 Candidatus Kaiserbacteria bacterium | reverse complement strand
GGTGATTGGAACTCTATAAAATCTTCGCTATCAAGAAATAAACGAAACGCCTTCACCACTTCTGACTGAATTGTAAATATTGCACGGGATTTTTCTCTGCGCAATGTGAGCGGAAGATAATCAAGATAGGTGTCAATGTTTATGTCCGCACTTGATTCAAATGGTAATTCAGCTGCTTGCGCGTATATGAAAATATCCTGCACTTCAAGTTCAATCCCGCCATTTTCTCCCTCGGTACGCATTTTTTCAGGGCGCTCATGTACCACTCCTTCAATACGAACAACCCATTCATCACGCAAAGTCTGTGCCACCTCAAGTGCCTGTGCATGACTTGGCAACACAATTGCTTGCGTGCTTCCGGAGCGGTCGCGAAGATCAAGGAAAATAAGTTTCCCATGGTCTCGCCGTGTTTGTATTGATCCGGAAATTGAAACTTCTTTCCCTATGTGCAAATTAAGATTTTTAATGAGTGTACGTTCCATATTTTTATATTTTAAATGTATCATTTATACGCGCACCCCGATAGTGCGCTTCACTTGCTCCATCTTTTTTGATGCGCGCAATGATGCCTCTCTCTTTCCTTTTTCCAGTATTTCCTCAACAAGTCCCGAAACTTTTTCAAGTTCTTCGTAGCGCTTTACTATGGGAGAAAGATAGGTATTTAAATCTTCAACCAGCATCTCTTTAAGCACTTTGTATTTCCCCTCATGTTCTTTATAAATTTTATCAAGCTCGTCTTTTCCGCGCACCAATGAATGAATTGCATACACAATTTCCGGGCGCTGTGCGGATGAGTCGGTAACAATACCCATAACGCTTTTCTCAATCATTTCGTGTGAAGCAAGTAGTGGTATGGTGTTTCCGTAGCTTTTGCTCATTTTCCTCCCATCAACACCGGGGACAGTTGAAACAGACGGCATGATATATGCTTCCGGAAGAATAAATACATCATCTTTATATATATGATTGAATTTTTGCGCAGTATCGCGCGCAATTTCAATATGTTGCTTTTGGTCTTCACCTACCGGAACCACATTCGTATCATATAATAAAATGTCTGCCGCCATAAGCATCGGATAATTGAATGTGCCGACAGATATGGTTGCATCTTTTGCTCGCGCATCCTTGAACGCGTGAGCGTGTTCAAGGTATGGCATAGTGGTGATGGTATCAAATATCCATGCGAGCTCCGTGTGCTCCAAGACATCCGACTGTTTGAAAAAAATCACTTCATCGCGATTAAGCCCTATGGCAAGATAAGTCAATATAACTTCGCGAGTGCGCTCCAACATCTCCTTGGCATCGTGTACAAAATTAAGCGCGTGATAATCCGCCACCATAATGAACGTTTTATATTTCTTTGATTGGCATAAATCAACCCATTGACGCATCGCACCGAAATAATTTCCAATGTGTATCTCACCTGTCGGCTTAATGGCTGATAGAAGTATCTGTTCTCGTGCGCTCATATTCTTTTACCATACCATATTTCTGCGTAGTCTGTGGAAGTCGGACTTTCACAAACCCATAGACTACCCAAGCCGATTTCAATCCCTTGGATTGAAATCGGCTTGGGTGTGTACTATCCACTTTTATGCAGTACGCCCTGATTATTTTGGTTTGACAACATTTTCCGGCTTACCCGCCACAAATGCGCTGAGATTTTCCACAGTTGTGTTAAGAATGCGCTCAATCGCTTCTTGCGTATCAAAAGCAATATGCCCGGTTACAACAACACGTGGGTGATCAATGAAATAATGATTGGCAAGAGTCGTCCTTAGTTCCTCTTCTTGCGGGTGTGGTAGCGAGAAAAGTCGTTCATCATCCTGCATATCTCCTTCCTCTTCAAGCACATCAAGACCGGCGCCGGCAAGTGTCTTATCCGCAAGTCCAGCAACAAGCGCCTCGGTTTCAACCACCGCACCGCGCGCAGTATTGATGAGATACGCGCCTTTTTTGAATTCATGGATATTGTCCTTGTTTACAAGGTGGTGTGTATGTGGATTATATGGTACATGGAGTGTTACAATGTCAGACTTATTTAAAAGTTCATTAAAGGGTACATAGGTAAAACCCATTTCTTTGTCCAACCCATCTTTTTGGAATGCGTCAAAGGCAAGTACGTTCATAGAAAACCCCTTTGCTATTTTTATTGCATGCACACCGATATGTCCGGTCCCGACCACCCCGATTGTTTTTCCGGAAAGATCAAAACCGCGAAGACCGCTTTGTGAAAATGAACCGGTTTCGCGCACGCGATCATATGCATCATAGACGCGACGCGAAAGTGTAAGAATAAGCGCAAAAGCAAACTCGGCAACAGTGTTGGCTCCGTAAAACGGAACGGTTGAAACCGTAATACTACGTTTTGTTGTTTCGGTAAGATCAATATGATCAAAACCGGTTGAGCGTGTGGCAATCATTTTAAGATTTGGAAATCGGTCAAGCTCATCGGCGCCGATATGAGTGGTAATAAAAATTGAGAGTGCTTCTGTTTGAGCGTCGCCCGCAAGAGCATTTTCATCCTCGGCATTACGAAACTCAACCTCAAAGCCCGCATCTTGTAATTTCTGTGCCATAAATTTTTCCTCCCATGCTTCCTGTGCAATGTAAATAAGTTTCATATATGTAATGATGTTAGTTAGTGTGTGTTACTGTGATAATTCGGTTGCTTCACGTTCAATGGTACGCAGTCGTTCATATTTTGCAAGCCGTTGTTGTTGTGCAAGCCCTCCCGCTTTGATACCGTGCGCACCAATTCCATAGGCAAGGTCTGCGATAAATGTATCATAGGTTTCTCCGGAGCGGTGTGATACGACCGCATGCCAACCGGCGTCATATGTCTTATGCACCGCATCTATTGTTTCAGATACTGTGCCGATTTGATTTGGCTTGATGAGTGTAGCATTGATGTATTTATGCTCCACAGCATCTTCAATTAATTTTGGATTTGTTACTATCAAATCATCGCCGATGATAATTACTTTTTCGCCAAGTTTTGCGGTAATTTTTGTAAAGCTTTGTTTGTCACTTTCCGCAAACGGATCTTCAATCGCGTGGAAATGGAAACGTTCTACCAGTTGTGTATAAAGCTCCAAGAGCTCATCGGAAGTATATCTTTTTTTAAGGAGTACATACTCATTTCCATCAAGAAGTTCATTTGCGGCGGAGTCAATTGCTATGGAAGTATTGCCCCATTTTGAAACTATATCTGTCAACAGCTCAAATGGTCGTTCAATGGTGTCAAACGCCGGAGAATACCCACCCTCATCGCCCATGGGAAGTTCCGGTAATTCTTTTCGCAACAGGTCGCCCAATTGCACGAACGCTTCATGTGCAGTTGTAACTGACTCTTTAAGGGTTTCTTCACCCACCACGAGTATTTGCTCTTGAATAGGCAGACGAAAATCCGCGTGCGCTCCCCCGTTCATCACATTAACGAATAAGCGCGGAGCGGCAGATGTTGTCTTTGCCGTGTCTGCTATAAAACGCCATAGAGGTATGTGTGCTTCTTGTGCAAACAGGCGCGCCATTGCTATTGAGACAGATAGGATTGCGTTTGCACCAAGACGCGATTTATCTTGCGTACCATCCAGTTCGCAAAGAAAAGCATCCAGCTCCCCTACATTTGAGAAATCTCGTTCACTAAGTGCATCTGCAATTTCGCCCGTTACATTATGTATTGCAGTTGTAACGCTACCGTCATCATCACGCAATTCTTTTGCCTCGTGCGCCCCGGTGCTTTTACCGGACGGAATTGATGCGGTCGCTTCAAATTTATCAGTAAACAACGTAGTTTCAATTGTATCGCGATCTCGTGTGTCAGAGATGGTGTGCGCGTGTACGCGACTAATACGCATAGGTCTCTCCTTCTTTAGGTTCCGAGCTAGCGCCACCTTGCGCGTGTGTTTCTGACTCAGACTCAATTCGTGCGACATTGATGATTGTCTTTACCACCACATCAGGATTAAGAGACATGCTTTCAATTCCACACTTCACTAAGAATTCCGCAAAGTCAGGAAGGTCTGACGGACCCTGTCCACAAATGCCGATGTATTTTCCTCTCTCTAGTGCTTTTGCAATGACTGTTGCAATAAGGCTTTTCACCGCATCGTTATTCTCATTTCCGACTTCGTGCACTATCTCAGAATCGCGGTCAAGCCCTAGGGTAAGTTGTGTCAAGTCATTTGAACCAATTGACATTCCATCAAATCGGTCAAGAAACTTGTCTGCAAGAAGTATGTTTGATGGTATCTCGCACATCATATATACCGGTGTGGTTTTTTCACCTGGCTTGCTGTACGCCGTTGGCACGATACCGTTTTTGGCAAGAATAGCAAGAACTTTATCTGCTTCTTCAAGGGTGCGACAAAATGGAATCATCGGGATGACATTATCAAGACCCATAGTATCGCGTACCAATTTCATTGCCTGAACTTCAAGTTCAAACGCAGGAGCAAATGCCGGATCATAATATCTGGAAGCTCCACGCCAACCAATCATCGGGTTTGATTCTTTCGGTTCATACGCACTGCCTCCAAGTAATGTACTATATTCATTTGTTTTGAAATCCGAGAAGCGCACAATCACTGGATTTGGATAAAATGATGCCGCAATACGTGCGATACCATATGAAAGCTTATCTCTATAAAATGTAACCGGGTCATGCCACCCAATCATCTTTTTTGAAATTTCAAGACGAAGAGCTGATGAAAGCTTGTTGTAGTTAATAAGTGCCAACGGATGCACTCCAATATGCGAAGCGATGATGAATTCCTCGCGAGCAAGTCCAACTCCGGCGACTGGCAAAAAAGAATGGTCAAACGCAAGGTCCGGGGTTGCAACATTAACCATTATTTTTGTATGTGGTTTTGGTATCTTTGTAATGTCGTGCTCATGCACTGCAAAGTCTGCAGCACCTGTATATACAACACCCTCACTTCCAATGGTGTCCACCGTAACAACATCACCAGTTTTAATGAGGTGCGTTGCGCGTTGTGTTCCAACAATCGCAGGTACACCAAGCTCACGTGAGACAATTGCCGCGTGCGATGTGCGTCCTCCACGATCAGTGATAATTGCGGAAGCCATACGCATAATCGGTTCCCAATCAGGATCAGTCATGCTTGTGACCAACACCTCACCTTTTTTGAAAGTTGGGATTTTCTTTAGATCAAGTATTACCCTTGCGGTTCCAGTGGCAATGTTTGACCCGACCGATATACCGCTTATCACTTTTGCTCCATGTGATTTCATTTCAAACTCTTTCAGTTTTGTAAAATCACGGGTTGACTGCACTGTTTCCGGACGAGCTTGTACCATATACAATTCATTTGTCTCTCCATCTTTTGCCCACTCCATGTCCATAGGTGCCCACTTCCCCGCCAATTTTGAGTAATGTTTTTCAACAATCATACCCCACTTCGCAAGCAGGTGTATTTCATCATCAGAGAGAACAAACGAATGCTGTTGTTCCGGAGAAACAGGCACTACCTTTGTTTCTTGAATACCGGACAATTTTTTCCCGCCATAAATCATCTTCTTACTTTTAATCCCGGGCTTCTTTTCAATTATTGAATTAGGCGCCGTGTCAGCTGTATTTTTAAATACTAAATATTCATCTGGAATGACGTGTCCTTGCACAATCATTTCTCCAAGTCCCCACGTAGCGTTTACTACCACCACATTACGGAAACCGGATTCTGTATCAACGGTAAACATAACACCGGAAGCACCTTTGTCGGATCGTACCATTTTTTGTACACCCGCAGAAAGAGCAACTTTCATGTGTCCATATCCTTTGTCTATACGATATGAAATAGCACGATTAGTAAAAAGAGACGCCATCGTCCATTTAACCGCCTTAAGCACATCTTTTTCACCACGAATACCAAGATAGCTTTCTTGCTGTCCTGCAAATGATGCTCCGGGAAGGTCTTCGGCGGTTGCACTTGAGCGAACCGCAACATCAACGTTTTTTCCATAGCGTTTTTCCATTTGAGCGTATGCAGTGGCGATTTCTTGAGTTAAATCATCGGGAAATTTAGCACGATAAAATGTATCGCGAACTTTTTTCCCACGACGTGCAAGATCAACCAAATCATTCTTGCTAACTCCGGCAAGTGTCTTCTCTACAAAAGAATCTAGTCCTGTTTCTCGTAAAAAATAACGGTATGCATCAGCTGTTGTCGCAAACCCTGATGGTGTGCGAACTCCTTCACTCGCGAGATTTTGAATCATTTCCCCCAAGGAGGCGTTCTTTCCTCCAACCTGCGGAACATCATCCATTGTTATATCCTCAAACCATAAAATATTTGACATGGTATATAGTACGTTGTTAATTGTTAATTGTCGCGAGCGATTATACTTACAATAATATCTGATACATTTGCACCTGTATTTCCCGTTATCAGTGCATCGCCGGTTTCGGTAAAGAAATCATATGAACGGTGTTCTCGTAAATATGTCTCTACGGGCAGACGATGTTGTATCGCGTGCTCTTTGGTAACAGTATCACAGATACCCCCTGCAAAATCCGTATTATCATGTCCGTCTGTGGAAAAAGGCATGATAACCTCATTCTCTTTGATTCGTGACAATCCGGCGAGCGCCATTTCAAGATTGCGTCCGCCCTTCCCCGCATGTTCTCCCAGTGTTACGGTTGATTCGCCACCATACAGAAACACAGTCCCGTGTGGAGCTTTTTCCAGTTCCGCTTGTACCTCTTTAATTACATCGCTCGC
>DRJB01000020.1 GCA_011052355.1 Candidatus Kaiserbacteria bacterium | reverse complement strand
TTTATATTTTACATAGTATAACATACTGTAACCAGCAATAAGTGTAGTAAATTTAGAAAGATTCTACTTCATTCTCAATAAGTACATGATTATTCTGTGCGCCGGGAAGGATTCGAACCTTCGTAGACCGAAGTCGACAGGTTTACAGCCTGTTGCAATTGACCACTCTGCCACCGACGCAATATTGCAAGTATATAGCATGTTGCTGTTATTTCAAAATAAGCAATCGCACCTCGTGTTTCCCTTTTCGCAACAATATCATCGCATTGGTAAAATCATCCATAGTGATGTTTTGATTGATGTCGTCAGCCTGTGTGTCGTTTACATAGATACCTTTCGCGGTAATGAGCCGACGAGCATCACCTTTTGAGGTTGCCAGACCACTTTTAACTAGAGCATCGGCGAGTGTGTATACACTTGCAATATCTTTTTTTGAGAGAGTAACAAAATGTGTATTTTTGCGTAACATTTCACATTCCGTTTTTGAAAGTTGTTCAAGTGAACGTTTGCCAAAAAGCGCATCACTTACCGTAGCACTTTGAGTAGCCACCTCTTTTCCATGTACTATTTCAGTCACTGCATTTGCAAGTGCTTTTTGTGCTACACGCTCACTTGGTTTTATTTTGTGATCATTGAGAATATTCTTAATTTCCACCAACGTAAGAAATGTAAAATACTTAAAATATGTTTCAAGATTATCATCCGGTAGCTGCATCCAAAACTGATAGAAAGAGAAGGGCAGGGTTTTTTGCGAATCAAGCCATATAGCGTTACCTTCTGTTTTTCCGAATTTTTTTCCGGTGGCATCTGTCACAAGAGGAAGAGTGAATGCGAATACTTCCCTGCTTTTTTTCTTTCGTAACAGTTCAACACCTGAGAGTATGTTTGTCCATTGGTCGGCACCACCTATTTGCAAATCGCAACCATACTTTTCGTTGAGAAAAAGATAATCATATCCTTGCAAAAGAGCATAGGTAAATTCCGTATATGAAATGCTTTCGTTTGGTGTTTCCAAACGTCGGCGGATAGTGTCGCGCTTAACAAGCTCATTTACCGTGAAATATTTTCCCGCATCGCGTAAGAAATCAATCAACCCCAGTTTAGAGAGCCAGTCCGCATTATTCACTATGCGAAACGATATGGAACCCAAAAGTTTCTTAAGCTGTTTTTCATAAAGTTGTGTACGAGTTTGTACGATATCTGCACCAATAAGAGGTCTCTCACCTTTCTCTCTCGGGTCTCCAATCAACCCGGTCGCACCACCAAGCAAAAACACAAGTTTGTGTCCGGCATCTCCAAGCCGCTTCATAAGTAAAATCACCGCCAGATTTCCCAATTGCATTGAGTCGGCTGTTGGATCAATGCCAAGATATACTGTGCGCTTGCACTCAAATATCTTCTTCACCGGAGCGGAAAAATCGGCAATCAGCCCGCGTTCTGAAAGTTGTTTTTCAATATCCATACTCTAGAGTATAGCAAAAAAGTGTTATCGTACCAAAAAGAAAAGTCCGATAGCAGGGGCAGTGAACCACCAGAAGAAATACGTCTTCGTAGCGAAAATTGCATCGGTTGCGTGTGTAAATGTGTACACACTGCGTACCGGGAAAACATGGTATGCAAATGCCAACAAAAATCCGGTAATGCACAGAGAAAGTATGACAATGCCAAACGTGCTAATCAAAAAAGAATCAGACATAACCACACGGTTTAATATGCTATATGATATAAATACGAATACGGCGAATAAAATGATATCGGCGACAAGCGTTACAACCGCAGACGAGGTCGGAATGAACGACATAAAGGGGAAGACCATATAAAATGCATACCCTACATACAAAGAGAGTATGAGTGCGATGAAGCGACCACGACCTTGATAGTATGCAAGAGCAAAGACAATCGCGAACAAAATGAGTGCGATGAAGAAGTCACTTGTAAATGACATCAGCCAAGAAAGAGCGTGCGTTGCAAATGTTTGTGTTTGTATTATTGTATTGTGCATAAAATACTACAGCAATAGTATAACATCAAAGCCCCTCTTCTTTTAGTTCAGAAATCGCTTTTTTTGCACGTGAGGAAATCTTTTTCGGCAGTGCGATTGTAACGCGAATGAGCAAATCACCCTGTGCACCTTGCGCATGCACTCCTTTTCCACGCACACGCAAGGTTTCTTCCGCATTTGAGAGTTGCGGTATTTTTATTTCAAGTACCTTATCATCAATGAGTGTAACCGGAACGGTGCTTCCCAAAAGTGCATCCGTTATTTTAATTGGCAAATCCATCACAATATTCACTCCCTCTTTTTTAAAAATAGGATGTGGTTTTACATGTACCTTTACATACAAATCACCGGAAGTCCCGTTTTTTACCGCTTCGCCTTGCCCCGGTAGACGAATCATCTCTCCATTATCAATACCTGCGGGCACTGACACACTTATTTCTTCTTCGCGACGCAACACACCATGTCCGCTACACACATTACAGCGCTCAGTTGGGATTTTTCCGGTACCTTCACATTCCTTACATGTGCGCACTGCTGAAAATGCTCCAAAGATTGAGTTCCGTGTTTCGTGCATGCGTCCTGACCCTCCGCATACGGAACATTCCTTCATTTTTGTTCCCTTCTTTGCACCTGTACCTACGCATTCTTCACATTTGCTCACCTTTGCAATCAACATAGAGCGCCTGGCACCCAGTATTGCTTCCTTGAAAGATATCTCAATATCAATTGAAATATCGCGACCGCGCGCCACTTGCGAAGCGCCTTCACCGCCCGTAAAGATATCACCGAAACCGCTAAATCCACTGAATATATCTGAGAAATCAAATTCACCAAATGGTGAACCCTGCCCTTGTGCACCGGAGAACTGGTTTGGATCAAAACCGCCGGTGGAGGCGCCGGCGCCTCCACCGGCAAATGTTCTTCCATACGAATCATACTCGCGACGCTTCCTTTCGTTTGAAAGAATTGAATATGCTTCGGTCACTTCCTTGAATTTATTTTCATCACCCCCCTTGTCGGGGTGATGTTTCTGCGCCAATTTTCTAAACGCTTTTTTTATGTCGTCTTTTGTCGCCTTTCGGTCAACTCCAAGTATCGCGTAATAATCTTTTGTCATGTTTATTTTAAGTTATGAACCTCCTGTGTGCGATAATCCAAAATTCAAGTGGTGATATTCCTGATTTATGGTGGCTATGCTTTTTCTTTGCCTTCCGTATCGGTTGACTCGCCTTCCTTATTATCACCGTTCGCATTTCCCGTGGACTCATTTTTCTTCTCTTGTGCATCGTCAACAGTTTGTGACTCTACCTCCGTGGTCTTTTCCTGTCCTTGTGTTTTATCACCCTCATTTTTTGTTTCTTTCGCTGCTTTTGCCATTGCCTCGCCAACTTTTGAAAGAGAGCTTGAGAGTGTATCGGCAGATTTTGTTATTACCTCAACATCTTCACCGGCGATTTCTTTTTTAAGAGCCTCTGCATTTTCTTGGACTTCTTTTTTTACCTCTTCGGGAACCTTGTCGCCCGCATCTTTGAGAGATTTTTCCGCGGTATATACCATTTGGTCGGCAACATTACGCACCTCAACAAGCTTCTTACGTTTTTCATCTTCTTGCGCATGTTCTTGCGCATCTTTTTGCATTTTCTCAATGTCTGCATCTGAAAGCCCCGTTGAACCCTCAATACGAATTGACTGTTCTTTTCCGGTTGTTTTTTCCAAAGCTTTTACCGTTAGAATCCCATTTGCATCAACGTCAAACGTAACTTCAATTTGAGCCATACCGCGCGGTGCCGGTGGAATACCATCCAGCATAAATCGTCCAAGCGACTTGTTGTCTGATGCCATTGCTCGTTCACCTTGGGTCACATTAATATCAACAGATGTTTGATTGTCCGCATAGGTGGAAAATATCTGAGTTCGCGAAGTCGGTACCGCTGTATTACGTTCAATTAATTTTGTTGCAACACCACCTGCCGTTTCAATTGAAAGAGAAAGAGGAATAACATCAACAAGCAATATGTCTTTGACATCGCCCTGCAACACTCCCGCTTGAATTGCCGCGCCGATTGCAACCACCTCATCAGGATTAACTCCCATGTGTGGCTCTTTGTTAAACAAGCTTTTCACTTCAGCACGTATTTTTGGCATACGAGTTTGACCACCAACCAGGACCATTTCGTTTATGTCTGAAGCTTTCATTTCGGCTGACTCAAGCGCTCGTTTTGTTATTTCAATTGAACGTGTGATATATTCATCCGCGAGGGATTCAAGTATGGTGCGCGTCAGCTTCATAAGAAGGTGTTGTGGCGTACCTTCTGCATTTACCGTGACAAAAGGAATGTTTATTTCTGTTTCCGTTGCGGTTGAAAGTTCTTGTTTTGCTTTCTCGGAAGCCTCATCAAGACGTTGCAACGCAAGCGGGTCTTTTGTTACGTCAATGCCACTCTCCTTTTTAAATTCGTCCGCGATATATCGCACAATCTTTTGGTCAATATCACGTCCACCCATGTGACTATCGCCATCAGTTGCTTTTACCTCAATGACATCATCTCCGACTTCAAGTATGGAAACATCAAATGTTCCACCACCAAAGTCAAACACCACGATTTTTTCATCTTTCTTTTTATTAAATCCATATGCGAGTGCCGCAGCAGTCGGCTCGTTGATAATACGCTTCACCTCAAGGCCGGCAATTTTTCCGGCGGCTTTTGTTGCATTACGTTGCGCATCATCAAAATACGCAGGTACCGTGATAATCGCTTCGGTTATTTTTTCTCCTAGCTTTGCTTCAGCATCAGTTTTGAGTTTTGTGAGTAACATCGCGGAAATTTCTTCCGGACGATATTCTTTATCGCCAAGAGCAATCAGTACACCATCGTCCTGCCCTTTTTTAATTTCAAACGGAACCACTTCATTGTCATGCGTAACCGCCTCATCGGAAAAACGATGCCCCATGAATCGTTTTATCCCATAAATTGTGTTCTTTGGATTGGTAACCGCCTGGCGTTTTGCAAGTGCTCCAACCAAACGCTCACCATTTTTTGCAATCGCAACAATAGATGGAGTAGTTCGCGCCCCTTCCGCATTCTCCAATATATGTGGTTCACCACCCTCCATAACCGCTACCGCGGAGTTTGTTGTTCCCAAATCAATACCAAGTATTTTAGACATAAATGAAAATATTTATTGATAATAATGCAACCAAAACCTTATTGTTAAATTCGGGTTTAATACCCGCTTATATGCACACCCGTTACAACTATTTTCTTAGTATATATCAGGTCAAATCTCTTTTCAAGAGATGCAGGTTAAATTACCTAGAGGCGCTCATGTCTTCTATTTCCGCTCGGGGTTGAAAGCAATGCTTTCAACCCCGAGCGGTTGATTCAATATCGGATATCTAACATCCGATATATACAGCATGAAAATCAGTTGGCGTAAGATTTTCATCGCCCCACACGGTTTTTTCCGCTTACTTGCAATAGGCAACGCTTACTTTTGTATGCTGTATAACAGTGTCATGTAGTTTCCATCCGGCTTCAAATACTTTTGATATTGTGTTATCTTTTGAGGCGTCTTCCGTATCATCCGTACTAAGTGCTTCGTGAAGCGTGGGGTCAAACACATCGCCAATATGTGCCGATATGCTTGTAACACCCATTGCCGTAAATGCGCATATGAGTTGTTTGGCGATGGCATCAAAACCGTCAGGAAGCTTACCTTCCGCACCCTGTGCTCTATTCAATGATTCAAGCACTGGTAATAATGCCTCCACTGATTTTTGTACGCCGATATTTTCTGCCTTTTTCACATCCTGCTCAAAACGACGCAGTGCGTTTACATAGTCCGCTTTGGTACGTTGCCAACCATCAAGATATTCTTGTTTTTCTTTCCGGCAACGTTCAAGCTCTTTTTGTATTTTTTTCAGCTTGGTATTTTCTCGCCCACCATCATCAGAAACTATTTCAATGTCATCCACCTCGTCCGGCGTATGCGTTGCATTATCAATATCCGCATCTGTCTCATTTTCATTATCAGAGAAAAACTCCTCTTGAGTTTCTTCAATGTGTGAATGTGTTTTTTTATCTTTTGCGTTTTGTTTTTTTGTCATACATTGCTGATATATGTTTCCGGCACAAAAGGAGATTTCTCCTTTTGTGCCGGAATATAAACCTATCGCTTACGCCACTGAGGTGCCTTACGCGCCTTTTTCAATCCCGGCTTCTTGCGTTCTTTTGCTCTGGGATCACGAGTGAGGTACCCGGCCTTTTTGAGTGTAGGGCGCAATTCTGCAGACACTTTTTCAAGCGCGCGCGCAATACCATGACGTATCGCATCTGCTTGTGCGGAAAGCCCGCCGCCTGAAACGTGTACGGTAATTGCATAATTTTCAGTATCTACAATATGCAGTGCCTCATGCGCGGTGCGTTCACGATCATCAGTTTTAAGAAAATCACGCGAGGGCATATCATTTATAGTAATGCTCATTTTTGATGCCGGAACCATTCTGACGCGTGCAACAGCGGTTTTTCGGCGACCTACGGCAGTAATGTACTTTGTATCACTCATGGTAATTAATCGGTTATGATAAGATTTTTCATTCGTTCCTTTCGCAACTTATTATGCGGTATCATCCCATACACCGCACGACGAAGCACCTCGTCTATTCCTTTTTTCTCAATTAAAGATTTCATTGTGGTGGTGCGCAATCCTCCTGGATATCCAGTGTAGTGCGTATATATCTTTTTCATACGACGTTCCAAGATAAGAAGCTTTTTGGCATTTTTAACAGTAACTTGTACCGGTAGTATTCTATATTTTATAAACTCAGTTGAATTTTTACCGATAAGAACGGATGCGGCTTCACTTGCTACACGCCCGAGCGTACGTCCGGTTGCATCAATGTTGTATTTTTTCATTTCGTTTTTCTTTTCCATATTTTATTTATACAAATGCGATATATGCAATTTTGCGCCCATCTTCAGCCGTCTTTCCTCGTTTTACAATACGAACATATCCACCGGCTCGGTCTTCATATCGCACTGCAATGGTAGCAAAAAGTTTCTTGACACTCTCTTCATCACCACCCAAGCGCGCCGTCGCAAGCCGACGGCTTGCGACGGTTCCTTTTTTTCCATAAGTTACCAACCGCTCAATAAAAGGACGCAATTCTTTCGCCTTCGCTTCTGTTGTAGAGATGCGCTCATGCATGATAAGTGAGCGCGCCAACGAACGAAGCAACGCAATGCGTTGGTTTGTCGGTCGTCCAAATGATCTGATTTTGTTGTGATGATGCATAATGGTTGAATGTAATGATACTTTACCTTATTTCAAACATAATTTCCACTATTCTCCCTTCAAAGAGAGATGCATCTTTTTTAGCGCGTCTTCTATTTCCTTCACTGCCTTATCACCAACGCCATCAATCTCTTTGAGTGCGGAAGCTGTTTTTCGTACAAGTCCGGCAACAGAACCTATTCTTGCTTCTGAAAGAATAGACACAATGCGCGTTGACAATTTTAGCTCATCAATCTTCATCTTTGCGAAGTCTTTCTCGTTGGATGTAGCATCTTTTTCTTTGGCGTCGGATGAGTGCTCTTTCACACTCACATTTTCCACCGCATCAACATCCGTGCTTTGTTGTTTTTGCGGTTCTTGAAAACCAATTATTGCGCGTAGTTGGTTTACCATAATTTCAATTGAATGCTCAAGCGCCTCGCGAGGAGTTATGGTGCCATTCGTTTCAATAAGGATACGAAGGCGATTAAAATCAGTGCGATCTCCGACACGCATGTTTTCAACTTCATAGTTAATACGGCGCACAGGCGTAAATGTTGTATCAAGTGCAATAATGCCCGTATTAACTCTTTCTTTTGTTATGCTATCGCGTGGCACATATCCAAGCCCGCGCTCAATAACCGCTTCAAACTCCAATACTCCATTATCAGCCAAGTCAGCTATGTGTTGGTCCGGATTTGCAATCTCAACCTGAGATGGTAATGAAAAATCTACAGCGGTAACTTTAGCAGGACCCTTAACGGACAATTTTATTGTTTGTTGGTCGTCCCCATGAAGAACGAAGTGAACTCTTTTCAATTTTAAAATCATTTCTATAACCGTTTCTCGCATACCATCTATGGTTGCAAATTCGTGCGGAACACCCTCTATTTTCAGCCCGGTAATAGCAGCGCCCGGAAGCGACGAAAGAATAATTCGGCGAAGTGAATTGCCGAGCGTGTGACCATACCCCGGATAAAGTGTGTCTATTTCATAGATTCCCTGATTTCCCTCTTCAGAAACAATTCGTGGTTTTGACGGAAGTGTAATGTGATATTCCATAACGCAATCAATATTATCGTGAATAAAATGACAGTACGGCGCCCAAGTCCCCTGCCGGATCAGCCGAATCAACTGTCGGTGATTCTTTTATCCCGCCTTCCATCTTTTTTGGGTCCCATGAAAGCCAAGATGGTAACGGGGATTCGCTGAACGTATCGGCAAAGTTAGCGAACAGCACACGAGACCGGCTTCCTTCCCGTACCGCAATGCGGTCAGATAGATGTACCTGTCGTGAAGGAATCATCGTGCGACGTCCGTTTATGGTTATGTGTCCATGGGCAACCATTTGACGCGCGGCACGACGAGTAGGTGCAAGACCAATGCGATATGCGACATTGTCCAAGCGCATCTCAAGCAATTGATGCAGTGTGGCAACTGCACCGGTACCGTGTGTTTGCGATGCAGTGTGCACATAATTTGAAAACTGTCGCTCTGTTATTCCATAGGTAACACGCACTTTCTGTTTTTCAAGAAGCTGTTTTCCATAATCACTCAAACGACGCCCTCGGCGTCTATTTTTCGCCGTCCGCTCTTGTGCTATGGCGAATTTTTGTGTCTGCGTTTTTTCAAATACGCTGGCACCTAAACGTTTAGCAATTTTATATCGTGGTCCTGTTTTCATAATATTATAAGATATTGATTATACGCGACGCGGTTTTGGCGGGCGCGGACCATTGTGCGGTACCGGCGTCACGTCTTTTATGCTGGAAATCTGTATTCCCTTCCCGGCAAAACCGCGCAACGTTGATTCTCTTCCGGGACCTACACCGCGAATGATAACATCAGCTCCTTTAACGCCGATGG
>DRJB01000019.1 GCA_011052355.1 Candidatus Kaiserbacteria bacterium | reverse complement strand
CACGTGGGTACCTTGTGTCTGTGATTTTAGCTTATAGAATATAATGACATGATAAAAATTTCTAAACCATTGCGTTTTCATATCATTACTCTTTTCAAAGAGGTGTGTGAGCCATATGTGACCACATCTATAATAGGGCGTGCGCAAAAAGAAAAAAGAATAGAAGTGGTGTATCAAAACCCACGTGATTTTGTATCAAATGCCTACGGCAAAGTTGACGAACGTCCATATGGTGGCGGTCCCGGTATGGTGTTGCAAGCCATACCAATTGTACGCGCGGTTGAGCATACGTTACGTAGGCGTTTAACACCCAAAAAGAAAGCAGTGCTGATATGGCTCACTCCGGGTGGTGCCGATTTTACCAATACCATTGCCACAAAACTTACTTCATATGATGACATCGTTCTTATTTCAGGGCGATACGAAGGTGTTGATGAGCGCGCGTTGCGTATGCTTAAAACATTATTGCCTGTGAGAAAATATTCTACAGGAAACTACACACTTACGGGCGGGGAATTGCCGGCAATGGCAATCATTGATGCGGTTACTCGCCGTATCAAAGGTGTTCCCGGGAATGACACCTCCATTGAGGAACGGCGTATCGCTTCGCGCGAAATATATACGCGACCTGAAATAATTAAATGGAAAGGAAAGTCCTATCGCGTACCGAAAGTACTCACCACAGGTAATCATGCTCATATTGATGCATGGAAAAAGAGGAAGCAATAGAGAAAAAGTTATCCACAGACCATGTTCATTTGTTCTCTGTGGAAGTCCGACTTCCATAAGCACGAAGCTCAACTTCCGCAGGGCGCAGATATGATTACAGAGCGAATATGGTAAGGTTTCCTTATGAAATCTTTTTGGCATATGTTACCGCGTCCATTTTTTGCGCTTGCACCGATGGCGGACGTTACTGATGTTGCATTTCGCAGGCTTGTGATGCACCTTGGGAAACCGGATGTGTTTTTTACCGAGTTTGTATCCGCCGATGGGCTTTTCCATTTACGCGAAATAAAAAAAGTACCGGATGATGAAAATCCTCTTTTGCGTGACCTTATGTATGCAAGGGGAGAGCAACCGATTGTGGCGCAATTGTTCGGGAGTAACATTGAAACAATGCGTTACGCGGCGGGTGTGATTGCGCGCTTGGGTTTTGCCGGTGTAGACATTAACATGGGGTGTCCGGACCGGTCTGTTGAAAAGCAAGGCGCCGGAGCTGCTCTTATAAAAAATCCGGTGCGTGCTGTGGAGCTTATTGAAGCGGTAAAAGACGGCATAAAGGGAGCTGGAAGTGAGATACCCGTTTCAATAAAGACACGTATCGGTTATGACAAAGAGATTATTGATGAGTGGATACCAACCCTTCTTAAAGGGAAACCCGATGCGATTACTGTTCATTTGCGCACCAGAAAAGAAATGTCAGAAGTGTCTGCGCACTGGGAATACATGGAGCGAATCGTTAAGCTTCGTGACGCCTCCGGTGCCAAGACCCTTATGATTGGAAATGGCGATGTGCATACGCTTGAAGAAGCAAAAGAAAAAGTATTGCAATCGGGCGCCGACGGAATTATGGTCGGGCGTGCGATTTTTGGAAATCCATGGTTTTTTATTGGGCGTACATTTGATGATACACCCGTTGAAGAGCGCATCGCCGCACTCATCATGTTCTCACGATTTTTTGAGGAGTTATCATCTCCAAAACCATTTCATATTTTTAAAAAACACATTAAAGCGTTTGTAAACGGGTTTCCGCACGCCACTGAACTTCGTGCAAAACTTATGAATACCAATTCAGCTGATGAGCTTATTGCGACATTGAATAAGTGGGGTGGGTGATATACTTTTTCTCATCAGGGAATTGTCCGGCTCGTACGAGCCGGACAATTCCCTGATGAGAAAAAAGGACGATGCACACAACGCGATACCGTGATATATTTTCAGTATGGCACAATATTCACTCTATCGTACCTACCGCCCGCGCACCTTCTCAGATGTGCAAGGACAATCACACGTTACAGAGCCACTCATCGCACAGATACAAACAAAGAAACACGGGCATGCGTATTTGTTTGCCGGCTCGCGCGGACTTGGTAAAACAAGTGTGGCACGTATTTTTGCACAGGAGGTAGGATGCCATGGTAATGATTTGTATGAAATTGATGCTGCCTCCAACAACAGCGTTGACGATATTCGCACCCTCACTGAAAATGTATACACGCTTCCTTTCGCTTCTCCCTATAAAGTGTACATACTTGACGAGGTGCACATGCTTTCAAAAGCCGCGTGGAATGCTTTTCTTAAGACACTTGAGGAACCGCCCGCACATGCTATTTTTATTCTTGCGACCACCGAGCTTCCAAAAGTCCCCGAGACCGTACAGTCGCGTTGCCAAGTGTTTGAGTTTAAAAGGCCATCTCGTGAAGCACTCTCAAAAGTGGTAACGCAGGTTGCAAGCAAAGAGGGATACACTATCGCCGGCGATGCTTCTAACCTCATCGCACTGTTGGCAGAGGGTTCATATAGAGATGCTCTTTCCATATTGCAGCGTGTACTCACGGCGGTTTCGCACCGAGCGCTTTCGCGAGAAAATGTTGAGATGATAACCGGCGCGCCGAAAAGTTCATTGATATATGATGTAATATCCGCTCTGGCGCAGGGTTCGGCTGAGCAAGCATATGTTGCGATTAAAGCAGCGCAAAAAAACGGTACGGATATGAAACTTTTTCTTACGCTTCTCTTGGAGGCGTTGCGCTTCGTATTACTTTTACGTTATGCGCCGGAATTGAAAAAACAGTTACAGGAGGAATTAGGTGAAGATGCCTATACGGCGCTCGCTATATATGCAAATGAAAAAACTCCGGGCATCACTCATAACACACTGCTTGCGTTTCTCACTGCGGTGCAACGTATGCGGTTTACTCCAATTCCAACGTTGCCACTTGAGCTTGCTGTGTTAGAGGCGACAAACACAATTAACTAAAAACAGTATTATGTCGGTAAAGCACATATATTTCGTTCGGCATGGTCAGACGGATGACAATCGCTCATGGAAGCATCAGTCATTTTCAACACCACTTAATGCGCGAGGGCTTGAGCAAGCACGCGCCACCACCTCTCTCTTGAAAGAAGTTCCCGTAGACTTGTTTATTTCAAGTGATGCGACGCGCACACTTGAAACGGCACGTGTGTTGCGGAGCGTCATTGCCACTCCGCTTACGCAAGATAAAATATTTCGCGAGGTACACAGACCAGTATGTGTTTTAGGCGCGCGTTTTTGGAGTGTGCGTTCAATATTGTATGCGATGCGTTTATATATGTTTAGTAGTGCAAATGTGTGGCCGTACAAAGATGGTGAGAACATGAGAGCAGTGCAAGCGCGCGCGAAGCGCGCGCTTGCACTGCTCGTGCATATCAACAAAGATCATATTGTGGTTGTCTCACACCGTTTATTTATCAGCGCGATACTCGCGGAGATTTTAGGAAAAGATGTGACCAGGGCATTTTCACATTTTTGGACAATACGCAGTTTGCACGGTATTGCAAATGGAAGTATCACTGAGCTTTTGTATGACCAACATTCCAAAACCCCGTGGACAATTCTTCGTGGAAATGATATTTCTCCAAAGTCGCGTGCGGTGGCATAGTATGTATTTTTTTGTTATGGTGTAGTTTATTGGGGGATCGTCTAATGGTAGGACAACGGTTTTTGGTGCCGTTAATCTAGGTTCGAATCCTAGTCCCCCAGCCGATGTGTTGAAATGACAATTTATAGACAGTAGTGTGCCAATGTTTGTTCGTCTGTGGGGTCTGTGGAAGTCGGACTTCCACAGACCCCACAGATACAAGTGTCAATACTTTATCAATAGTTTATACACAATAGAATAAAATGGTGGTTACGAGTGTGCTATTCTAAACGGAGATAGTGTGCGTTTATTCATTTATCTTATTTTCATGTATATTGAAGCCATTATATTTTATTTGCTCGTGATTGACAGTGTGAGTATTAACATCATCGCATTGTTTGGTGAGCGATGGTATCTGAAACATTTCAGAATATTTTCACGTTGGTTTCCGCCTGCGGAAGGATGGGCGCTGTATTATTTGATATTGGTGCTTTGGATAGGAACGCTCTTGCTTCGTTTGCATCTCATTTAGCGTATACATTTGACCCCACCCACGCGCTTTTGCTTGAAGCAAAAGCGCGTGGGGTAAATATCGGACATCCGGATGTCCGATATTTTAATCTATGAGGATGAGGCGACTGAGAAATCCAGTTCTTTCTCTGCAACTCTCGCTGCAATAAGTTTTACGCGTATTGGGTCGCCAAGCGTGTATGTCTTTTTAGTGCGCTGTCCCACCAGGCGATAGTGTGCAGAATCGTATTCAAAATAATCATCGCCAAGTAAGGTTATGCGCACCATGCCGTCTGCATGCGTGGTGTTTTCTTCAATATATATGCCACGCTCTGTTACGCCGGAAATCACCGCGTCAAACTCATCGCCTACATGCGGAGCAAGAAACTCAACCTGCTTCATCTTAATTGAGTCGCGTTCCGCGTGAGATGCGGCAACCTCTCGTTCTGAAGAATGTGTAGCAACTTCCTCAAGCCCATCCAAATCTTTCTGAGGTATGAGTGTATCTTGAGTGTAATGTTTGAGTGCACGATGAACAAGCATGTCCGGATAGCGACGAATTGGCGAGGTGAAGTGTGTGTAGCTTGTAAACGCAAGTCCGTAGTGCCCGATATTTTTCGTGGTGTATACCGCTTTTGCCATGGATCGCAATATGGCGGTTTTGATGAGATACTCTTTAGGTATTCCTTTTGATTTTTCAATAATTGCGTTGAGGTCTGTGCCTTTTACTTTTCCGGCATGTACTTCAAGATGATATCCGAGTACTCGCAAAAATAATGAAAGATTTTCAATACGGTCTGGGTCGGGGGCATCATGAACGCGATACATAAAACTGTGTGAAAGCCCTCTCTTTTTTGCCTCATTTGTAAGTTTTTGTGCAACCTCGGTATTTGCCAGAAGCATAAAATCTTCAATGAGCAGGTTCGTGTCGTATCGTTCCTTAAGGTGTATTGCAATTGGTTTACCGGCATTATCAAGTTCAATTTTTACTTCTGCGGTATCAAACTCAATGGCACCGGATGCTACCCGAGCAATACGAATATTTTTTGCAATACTGTTGAGTGTCTTTAATTCTTCCGCGAAATCTCCCTGACCGCTTTCAAGTGATTTTTGTGCGTCCTCATAAGTAAATCTTCTGTTGGAATTAATAATTGTCTCGCCAAACCAGCGTTCGTGCACGTTACCGTGCGCATCAAGTACGAAGACTGCGGACATGGTAAGACGGTCTTCATTTTGCTTAAGCGAGCAGAGATCATTTGAAAGTATTTCCGGAAGCATCGGGATGGTGCGGTCAACCAGATAGACACTTGTGGACCTACTTCTGGCTTCTGTATCAATGGCTGTTCCATCAGTCACAAAAAAAGATACATCGGCGATATGTATACCTACTTCAACTTTTCCGTCAGGTAGCATTTTTACAGAGAGCGCATCATCAAAATCTTTTGCATCAACGGGATCAATGGTGAAGGTGGTGGTGTCGCGGAAATCGCGGCGCGTACCGCGCGCGATTTCCGCGACAATGCGCGCGCCACCTTCTTTTTCAATGTTCAAAGCCTCTTGCGTAACTTTAGCCGGGAAGGAAGGATTAAATCCTTCTCCAAGAGCCAGTGCGCGCATTTCTGTTTCGTGCACACCGGCAATACCTATGTCTTCTTCAACAGTTGCGGTTGGAAGTTCTTCGTGTGCACCCCAGTGTGTAAATCTAACAAGTACCTTATGTCCGGTGTCCGGATGTTCTCCGGAAATGATAAACGATGTGTACATTCTCTTCATGTCCGGAATAAGTACGGCACGCTCATTCTCCACACTCAACGTGCCGACAAACGTGTCGTGAGCGCGTTTCAAAACAGAAATGACTTTTCCATTTATGCGTCCTCTGACGAAGCCATCCTCAACAACGCGCACCGTATCGCCCGGGAATGCGGTGCCAAGTGATTCGCGCGGGATGACCATGTCCTCCTTATTCTCACCAATTGAAAAAAAACCGGTGCCGGACCTGGTAATGGTGATTATTCCTTCATAGTGTCTTTTCCCTCCTTTAGCCAGTGTGTGCATGTATAATCCACTGTACCAGTAGTAACCATAAAGAGCAATTTGCAAAATGTAACTTCAATCAGGTGAATAATCCACATCGTTCACTATTGCATTTTGCCATGTACATGTTTATAGTCAGAGTAGGATTTCTTATGGCGATGTACCACAAACTATTGGAACGATATTTTAAAATAATAAGAAGAGGGACAAATTCACATTCCACATTACCGGAAAAACGTCGTGATCGCATCAAGTATTTCTTTTGGAACACATACGCACCGGCACATCCGCATGTTCGCAACAGTTTGATGGCCTGTAAATTAATACGGCACAGTGGTCGGCAACCGTTTTTGCTCGGGCACCTTGCACCACAGGTATCACTGAAGTCCTTTATTGAGAAAGTTGAGGCAGTCGGATACCATACTCATCTTTTAGCATGGAAAGATGATGATGAAATATTGAATTTGCGCTTGTCTGACGGATTTACACATCAATATCACCTAAGAGTTTTTGATGATGGGGAAGTGCGCGGGCATTATGAATATGCTCCGGAGGCGTATCCTATCGCACACTTGGCACGTGTACATTTCCTTGATGCACGAGATTTTTTTATGCAACAACTTCAAGAATATATCGTACCGGCATATGAACCGCCAAAAAAAGACAAGCCGTTTTTGGTATATACTCGCGCATTCATTTGTTTTTTGTATCGTCGCAAACGTCAGCGAGAATAAGTGATAACATTTTGATAAAAAATCAATTCATACGTTATATAAGGAATTTTTACACAGCATATTCATGCCAACATTAAAAAATAATATTTTCAACGCACCTTTTTTTAATGTATTTGTTTATACTTTGTTTTGGGCGGTACAAATAGTCGTTATGAAATTCGCTTTCAAAGAAGGCGCTCACCCGATTACTTTTTTGATATATGCCACGATATTTATTTTAGCCACATTGTCTATTTTAGTTGTGCCATGGAAATGGTCTGAGATAAAGGAAATAAAACGAGATACATTGTGCAAAATAATCATTGTAAATATTCCATTTGGATTCGCCGCTATTTTTGCATATACCGGTACCGCACTGACTACCGCTATCAATGCCGGGTTCCTTGTTAATGTCACTATTGTGATAACACTTATACTTGCGTGGATTATTTTAAAAGAGAAAATGACGTTGGTAAAAATACTTTCCGCGCTTTTCATGCTCATTGGTGTATTTTTTCTCAGTACGAAAGGGCAACTCATTATCCCGCACTTTGGGGATATACTTATTTTATTGGCAACCGTTTTTTGGGCACTGGGAAATGTTCTGGTACGAAAAATATTGAAACACAGTTCGGTCAGTGGTGAGGTAGTTTCTTTTTTTCGTCCTCTTTCCACACTGGCATTGGTTGCGATATTTGTTTTATCCGCACCGATTTTTCCACTTAACATAGAAAATGTCTTGAATGTTAATTTTCTTAACTTCTCATACGTGATACTTGCCATTGTGGTGGGAATATTGACAGCCGGGATAAGTATATTCCTCAACAGAACTTTAAAAGTGGCGTCTGCGTCTTATGTGGCGATGATGTCTATAATGACCTCTGTTATGGTTGCTTTGTTGGCAATTTTATTTTTGAACGAAGGGATGGTATTGATACAGATATTTGGGGCAACCTTGATAATCCTGTCTGGAATAGCAACTCACTATTCCGGAATTTCCAAGCAATAATAATGTGGATGATATGTCCCTTGCCGGCGAATGCGTAGCATTCGCCGGCAAGGGACGCTGGTGTTTTATCAAGCGATGTGTCATACTGATTTTACGAGGCCACAAAGGGCCTTTTCACTTTATATTATGGATATCAAAAACATCGCTATTATTGCGCACGTTGACCACGGTAAGACAACTCTTACCGATGCTTTGTTGCGCCAAACCGGTGCAATTGGAGAAGGCGTTTCAATGGACAGTAACACTCTTGAACAAGAGCGTGGTATTACCATTTATTCAAAAAATGCATCCATAATGTACAAAGACACGAAAATAAATATCGTGGACACTCCGGGACACGCTGATTTCGGTTCGGAAGTGGAGCGTGTGTTGCGTTCCATTGATTCTGTGATGTTGGTGATTGATGCACAAGAAGGTCCGATGCCACAAACACGTTTTGTATTAAAAAAGTCTCTTGAGCTCGGACTTAATCCTATTGTTGTTATAAATAAAATAGACAAGCCGGCTGCGGACCCGCAAATGTGTGAAGTATCCACGTTGGAACTTTTTCTTGAGCTTGGCGCATCCGATGAACAGGCAAATTTTCCAATAGTGTATGCCATTGGTCGCGAAGGTATTGCAAAACGAAAAATTGAAGATGAATCAAAAGATTTAACACCATTGCTGGATGCAATTCTTGAGTACGTTCCGTCTGCGGCAACCGCTGAAAATGTTGCGCTACCATTGCGGTTACAGCCGTTTAATTTAGCATATGATAATTTCTTGGGTCGTATGGCGATTGCGCGTATTTATGATGGCGTTGTACATTCGGGCGACACCATATATATCAGCAACCCGGATAAAGAGCAGAGAACAGGAAAAATAACAAAACTTTTTACTTTCAATGGCTTGGCGCGCGCTGAACAAAATGAAGCGGGCGCCGGAGATATCGTACTTCTCGCCGGTATGCCGGATATTGAAATAGGCGAAACAATTTCTGTACAACAGGACGTAGAAATGCTCCCGATTATAGCAGTTGATGAACCAACCATCTCACTTTCATTTTTAGTAAATAACTCTCCATTTGCCGGACGTGAAGGGAAATATGTTACCACACGACAAATTCGTGAATACTTGGAGCGCGAGCTTGAGATAAATGTGGGATTGCGTGTTGATTTTTCTGCGGGGGATTATTTTACGGTTTCCGGTCGTGGGGGATTGCACGTCGCCATTCTTATTGAAAACATGCGTCGTGCCGGATATGAATTGCAGGTTTCGCAACCGCAAGTAATTTTTCATGAAGAGAATGGAAAGAAAACCGAGCCGTTTGAAAAAGTAGTTGTGGACGTGCCTTCCCGGTATCAAGGTTCTGTGATTGAACGACTCGGTACGCGCGGGCTCGTTATGACCGGCATGCAAGACAATGGAGCAACCGTGCGTCTTACGTTTGAAGGTCCTACGCGAGGATTGTTGGGATACCGTAACCAATTTGTCATTGATACAAAGGGCGAGGGAATTCTTTCATCGCGCGTTATTGGATTTAAGCCGTATGCCGGGGAAATAAGTAAGCGCTCAGTGGGGTCAATGGTGTCTATGACAACCGGCAAAGCGCTTGGCTATTCTCTTTGGGGTTTACAAGATCGTGGAGTGCTTTATATCACCCCGGCAACGGAAGTATATGAAGGACAAGTCATTGGCAATACTTCAAGGGGTGAAGATATGACGGTAAATCCGACAAAAAATAAAAATCTTACCAACATACGCTCCTCTGGAACAGATGATGCGATTACACTTATTCCACCGTATGAGCTCACCATTGAGCGGGGGTTGGAAATTATGTCAGAGGATGAATATCTGGAGATAACACCAAAAAGTATTCGCTTGCGCAAGAGATTTCTTACCGATTCCGACAGAGCAAAAGCACGACGAGCACCGCATGCTGGAAAATAGCGATAGATTTAATCTTTATAATACGAATTCTTCACGATAGAACCGTACGTATCAAATCATATAACAATGACTCCATAACTATAGTTACGTCAGCAGTACAAATGAGGGGTTTACGAAACCCCTCATTTGTACTGCTGACACTGTTTTTTGTTGGTGTGGTCGCGTGTCATTTTAGATGATTTGATGCGATGCGTTGCATATTATTACGGTGTTGCTATACTAGAACAGTAACAATCTTTGATTGAGTTATTCGCATTATAAGCTAGATAATTTATCATATATGAATTCAGAAAAACAAGACAGGTATCTTACTCCCATTGCATTGGTGGTGGGTGCAATCATTATTGGCGGTGCTCTATATTTTGGACATGCCGGCACGAGTATTACGGCAGTTAAACAACCAACCGGTTCGCAACAGGCACCTTCGGCACAAGCACAACAAGTGCCTTCGACACAAACAGTGAACGCACATGATGTGGCAATAGCCGGCGACCCATACATCGGCAATAAAAATGCTCCGGCGGTTCTTATTGAATGGTTTGATTATCAGTGCCCATTTTGCAAACTGTTTGAGACAAACACCATGCCGGAGCTGTATACGAATTATGTAAAAACCGGCAAACTTAAGATAGTATTTAAGGATTTTGCATTTCTCGGTCCGGACTCGCAAACGGCGGCTATGTTTGCACGTGCAGTGTGGGCGACTTATCCTGACAAATTCTATCAGTGGTATCGTGCCATGTACTCCGCGCAAGATGGAGAAAATACCGGATTTGGAGATCTGCCAAGTATTATAAAAATGACAAAGAAAATCCCGGGAATTGATACTGATAAAATTGTCACGGTCATGAATAAAAACAAAACCGCATTTAAGGCGCAAGTTGCCGCCGACCGTTCCGAAGGACAAAAGATGGGCGTGAACGGAACTCCCAGTATGATTATAGGCACGCACCTGATTGTCGGGGCTCAGCCATATTCGGTATTCAGTCCGCTTATTGACGCTGAAATTAATGCGAAGAAATAACTCTCTCGGGTGTGTTGAGTTATACACAGTCCGCCACTGCAGTGGCGGACTGTGTATAATGGTATAGTATAACTCTTAATATTTTTTATCTATGAATATAGTTGCCATTTCGGGAAGTTTACGAAAGGGGTCTTATAACACCGCATTACTGCGCGCCGCCCGGAAACATGCACCGAATGGAATGGATATTTCCATTTTTGATATATCTGCATTGCCACTGTACAACCAAGATGCTGAAGAGACGTTTCCACCACAAGCGCAAGCACTCAAAGATGCTATAGAATCATCAAATGGTGTCATCATTGCCACTCCTGAGTTTAACAGATCAATCTCCGGTGCGCTTAAGAGCGTCATTGAATGGTTATCGCGCCCATGGGGAAAGAACTCTCTTGCGGGTAAACAGATATTGGTATTAGGTGCATCTGCCGGACAATATGGAACTATCGTCGCACAGCAACATTTAAAGATGATGCTATTATTTCTTGATGCTCACGTAATCGGTCAACCTGAGTTTTACCTCTCGCATGCCATGCAGAAATTTGACGAGAGCGGTGAGCTTATTGATAAAGAAACTATAAGGTTTCTTGAGCAAGCGCTTGAAACACTGGTACAGAGAATAACTCCTCAGTGATATTTTCTCCCATGAGGGGAGAAAATATCACTGAGGAGTTCATGTGTATCACAACGCCTTACATTATTTCTCCCAAAAACAAAGAACTCATGATAATAACCAATGACAATACCAAAAATGATTGTGCCACCTCGTTGGGGTGGCACAATGGCGGGGGTGAGAGCGCATATGTCTTAACAGGTCGCATAATCGGTGTATGTGTTATATGGTGAATAGCTTAGTCGGTAAACAAATAATTTCGTCATGCGTATGAATATACGGCGGCATCAACAAGAGCAACCCGTCAGTAAGTCCGATGTCTCAGATGAGACGTTGGTGGTGAACACTATTTCCGACAAAAAACAATTTGTCCGCTTGATTGAGCGATATGAAAAACCGCTCTTCCGTTATTTATATCGTTGCGGCGTGGCAACACAAGAAGACAGGGAAGACATATTGCAAAATGTATTTATGAATGTATATAAAAATTTACAACAGTTTGATATCCGGCTTTCTTTTTCTTCGTGGATATATCGCATTACATATAACGAAGCGATGACCTTTTTTAGAAAGAAAAAAGCCAGACCTGAAATACGACTGGATGCAAATCTGGAGTCGTGGATTGATTTGGTGCGCGATGAAACCGCTGATACGAGTGCCGTTGCGCGCGAGCGACTCTCTTCAGAAATAATCTCACAAGAGTTAAGTCAACTCACAAAATCATATCGTGATATATTAGTGCTTCGTTTTTTTGAAGACCGCTCGTATAGAGAGATTTCCGATATTCTTACCATACCGATGGGCACGGTATACTTTTAATTAATCACACACGAGTATGACATTACATAATTTTTCATCACCTATCATTGCGAAAACACCATTTGCAAAAAAAGTTTTACGTAAAATAGACGACGAGCATATTGCGGTGCGACCACGGTGGATATTTTTATTGCGCAACAGACTTTTGTGGGCTTTTGCATTTTTGGCAGTGCTTGTTGCATCAGTGGCAACCGCCGCAATGTTTTTTGTACTTATACACATGGACTGGCAACATGCGCTGATTACACACAGAACATGGATTGGTTTCCTAAGGGATTCACTTCCATTTATGTGGATAGGCATTCTCATTTTGTTCTCCGGCATAGGATATGCGCATATACGCACCACTGCGTATGGGTATCGTTATCCTCTCGTTCTTTCTCTTATCGGAATAGCGGTTGCGGTGTGCGGGCTTGGCATAATTTTCTTTATGAGCGGGTTTGGTCAAATCATTGAAGAAAATGCACACGAGTATCTTCCTTGGTATGAGTCGGTACTATACGAAAAGCAGTCATGGTTGAACGGTCCGAATGAAGAGCTCTTACTTGGCGCAGTCACTCTGCAAGACAACACAATGGATCACTCTCAAGCACTTGCCAATGTGACGACTGCATAAAGAAACAACACACCAAAGATGGTTGCGTATGTGGTAAAGCGCGTTGGGTGAGAATGGTAACTTTCGGGGATTAAATCACTTGCACCAAGGTAGAGGAAAAATCCGGCGAAAAGTGAGAGCAAAAGCGACAGTTCTTGTACCGAGAGTGTGAAGAATAGTGTTACCAATACACCGGCAACCGGTGTGAGTGCGTCTATAAAAAGCCACCGCCACGCCCACACGCGAGTGCCATTATTTTTAATAATGAAATTTACCGTGTTAATACCGTCTGAGAAATCATGTGCAAGGACTGCCACGGCGACTATGATGCCCACCGATGTGGAAACTTGGAACGCAAACCCGATGCCGATGCCGTCAAGAAAACTATGAAGCGACAAACTCCCGGCACCTGCTGACCCGCGCATATGAGAGTGTTTTGCGTCAATCGCATCGGGTGTACGATTATTCAAAAGTATAAGCCGGTCAAGGGTGAGATATAGCATAAAACCGAGCGCCGTTATTGAGAGTATCGTTGTCGGTTCATAGAAGTTTTTCGCAAGCTTGAGTGATTCTGGAATAAGGTCAAAAAATGCAACCGCGATAACCGCTCCGGCACTGAAACCCAAAATGAGATGCAGGCGATCTTTAAGCCATAACGCAAATGATCCGCCAAGAATGGTGGAAAAAAATGTCGCCACGGCGACAAGAAAAATCATATATAAAAAGAGTACAGTGCGCTCTTTGAATTGTCCATCATGAATGCCCGATGTTTCCGTCTTACGGTGTCTGTTTTCAGGGCGCCTCCTGACAGAGGGCGCCCTGAAAACAGTATGTATAAAACATGCGCAACCTGTGCGATACTTAGTGGCAATGCATAAAAAATATTTTATAGTGATTACGATACTTGTCTTGGCGGTGGTAATCACTGGAGTTATTTTCTATAGGACACACATATCTAAAGGACATACATTGATGCCACCAATTCACACAAATGTGTCCGATACGTACGCACGCTTCGTAAACCAAGGCATACATTTTGAAATTGCCACGACAACCACAGAGCTTGAACGCGGACTTTCCGGAAGAAAGGTCATACCGAATAATTATGCGATGTTGTTTGTTTTTCAACAAGCAGGAAGGTATGGCTTTTGGATGAAGAATATGCTCACTCCAATTGACATACTATGGCTATCGGACAACGGAACAATTATCGGTATTGACAACTCGGTTCAACCGAACACCTATCCGCATATTTTTTATCCACCGGTGTCGGTGCGATATGTCCTTGAGACACGCCCCGGGTTTTCCGCCGGGCGTTCTTGGCGTGTCGGTTCTGTCATTGCTCTTCCATTGCCATATGGCAAAAACTTTTCAAAATGATTTATCCACATTTTGCCCATTGGTGATGAGAGAGTTACAATTGAAATAACGTTGCGTCATGCACGTCATTATTATAACTTTTTGCTTTCCCATGTCTAAATTAAAAGAGAAAAAAACAACCGGAGTTACTTCAGTATTACCAGCAACGCAACCTATGCAAAAAGAAGATGCACTTGCCATTGACGTAAAAGAAAATAAACGATACACAAAACTCATACCGAGTATTGAGAAGCGTGACGGTACTGTAGCCACGTTTGATTTTAAGAAAATTGCCTCAGCGATATATAAAGCTATGGTTGATGCGAAAGAGGGAACCCTTGATGATGCGATACTCGTTGCACATCAAGTGGTGGGAGAATTAGCACGTTTTTCAAAAAAATATAAAAATTTCTTGCCAACGGTAGAGGGCATACAAGATTCTGTGGAAATGCAATTAATGATGGGTGGATTTATCGTAACCGCCAAATCATATATTTTATATCGTGACAAGCGTGCATATATGCGCGCGGAACAAAAAGAAATACCTCAACGAGTACGAGATTTGGCACAAAAAAGTAAGGAATATTTTAAGGATAATCCATTGGGAGAATTTGTATACTTGCGTTCATATTCAAAATGGATTCCCTCGGAAGGTCGTAGGGAGACATGGATTGAAACCGTTGACCGATACATGAGTTTTATGAAAGAAAATCTGGGAAAGAAAGTTACGGAAAAAGAATATGAAGAAATTCGTGAGGCGATTCTTACTCAGCAAGTCATGCCCTCAATGCGACTTATGCAATTTTCGGGAGAAGCGTCGCGCAGATGCAATGTGGTTGCCTATAATTGCTCATATATCGCTCCGTCTGAGCTGAGAGATTTTGCCGAGATTATGTATGTTTCCATGAGTGGCGCCGGTGTCGGATATTCGGTTGAAAGCGCCAACGTGCAATCTTTTCCGCAAATACAATATCAAACCGGGGAGGTACTCCCACCGCATGTTATTGTTGATTCCAAAGAAGGATGGTGCAATGCCCTTACATGCGGATTGGAAACATGGTTTGATGGTAAAGATATTGAATTTGATTATTCAAAAATTCGTCCTGCAGGTACTCGCCTTAAGATCATGGGCGGGAAAGCATCCGGTCCGGCAACATTGCGCCAACTCATATCATTTGTCAGAGAGAGAATACTTGCGCATCAAGGAAGACGTCTGCGCAATATTGATGTACATGATATTATTTGCAAAATAGGTGTGTGTGTGGTTGCCGGTGGTGTGCGTCGTAGCGCGATGATTTCTTTGTCTGACCTTGATGATGAGCTGGTTCGCGATGCGAAGAAAGGACAATTTTATGTGACGGATGCACACCGTACCATCGCGAACAACTCCGCTGTATATCTTGAAAAGCCGAATAATACGGAATTTATGGATGAGTGGGTAGCACTCATGAAAAGTGGTACCGGTGAAAGGGGCATCTTTAATCGTGGCGGACTTATTTCACAATTACCAAAGCGTCGCATTAAAAATCTTGAAGAGACCGGCTATATAAAGAATCATCGTGTTATTAAGCCGGTGGGTACTAATCCATGCGGAGAGATTATACTCAAATCAAAACAGTTTTGTAATCTCACGGAAGTCATTGCGCGTGCCAATGACACAAAGGAAACTCTTGTGCGTAAGGCGCACGTTGCGACAATTTTGGGGACATATCAATCAACATTGACCAATTTCGGTTATCTCTCAAAACAATGGAAGAAAAATTGCGAAGAGGAGCGTCTGCTTGGTGTTTCCATCACGGGACAATGGGATTGCCCGGCGGTACGAGATGCGGATGTGCTTGCCACAATGCGCAACGAAACGACAAAAACGAATAAAAAATATGCCAAGCGTTTTGGGGTGAATGCGTCAATGGCAATTACGGCAATTAAGCCGTCCGGAACGGTATCGCAAACGTTTGATGTGTCATCGGGTATGCATCCGCGACACAGCGCTTATTATATTCGTCGTATTCGTATCAGCGCCACTGACGTGTTGTTCACCATGCTTAAAGAACAAGGTGTGCCATTTCATCCCGAGGTTGGACAGGGTATTGATGATGCCAATACGTATGTAATGGAGTTCCCGGTAAAAGCGCCGACGGGTGCGGTAACAAAAGACGACCTCACTGCGCTTGACCAACTGAAGCATTGGGAGCTTGTGAAAAATAATTATACTGACCATAACCCCTCGGTTACCATTTCTGTGGGTGAGAACGAATGGATTCAGGTGGCAAATTGGGTATATGACCATTGGGATATTGTCGGTGGGTTGTCGTTTCTTCCTCGCTCGGATTATGTATATCAGCTTGCTCCTTATGAATCCATTACGAAGCAACAATATGAAGAATTGGTACAAGCTTT
>DRJB01000018.1 GCA_011052355.1 Candidatus Kaiserbacteria bacterium | reverse complement strand
TCGCTTGTCAGGCAGGACCCGGACATTGTGATGGTGGGAGAAATACGCGATGGTGAAACCGCGTCGCTTGCAATCAATGCCGCACTCACCGGGCACTTGGTACTTTCTACCATCCACACAAACAGCGCATCCGGAGCTATCCCCCGCCTTATTGATATGGGAGTGGAGCCGTTTTTGCTTGTTTCCACGTTGAGGGTTATTGTCGGACAACGTCTTGTGCGTAAATTGTGTTCTGATAAAGAATCATACAAACTTTCCGAACAAGAACAAAAGAAAGTCGCATCCCCGGAAGAATTTAAGAGTGTTATAGACGTGTTGACTGAAGAAAAAATGGTAAAAAGCGGAGCTTCAATTTCTTCCATTCAATTTGCTCGTCCCAAAAAATCGGCAGAATGCAGTGAGGGATATCATGGGCGTATCGGTATTCATGAAGTGCTTTCCGTTTCTCCTGCGGTGCGTGAACACATTTTGCATGATGCGACCACTGACGCTATTGAGTCACAGGGAAAAAAAGAAGGTATGCTCACCATGTTTGAAGATGGTTTATATAAAGCGGCACGTGGCATTACTTCCATTGAAGAAGTTTTGCGCGTCATAAGCGAATAATCTTTATGAAATTTTCTGTAGTTCTCAGAACAAGTGATGGAAGAAAAGAAAAGCGCGTTATGGATGCACAATCGCGTTTTGAAATATATGATGCTCTTGAAAAAGAGCATGCATCGGTCATTACTCTTTCTGAGGGTGGCGGGTTCACCATGCCGTCATGGTTGAACATGACATTTGGCACGGGGGTTTCTCAAGATGAATTGGTCTTGGTAACAAAAAACATCGGCTCAATGCTTAACGCGGGGCTCACTCTTTCTCGTGCACTTTCCATCGTGCAAAGACAGACACGCAATAAAAGATTTTCAGCTATACTCGCTGATATTGAATCTTCACTTAAGGGCGGGTCATCATTCCACGAAGCGCTCGCTAAACATAGAAAATTATTTTCAAACTTATTTGTCGCCATGGCACACGCCGGGGAGGAAAGTGGTACACTCTCTTCCTCTCTTAAAGTGGTCGGGGTGCAGATGGAGCAATCTCGCAATCTTACAAAGAAAGTACACGGCGCAATGATTTATCCTGTAATCATTATTTTCGCAATGATAATTATCTTTATTCTGATGTTGTTGTTTGTGGTGCCGACACTCACTGCGACATTTATGCAACTGGGCGTTGCGTTGCCACTCTCAACACGCGTGGTTGTCGCCTCATCAAACTTTCTTGTGCATCACACCATCCTCGTATTACTTGGTATTGCCACTGTCATTGGTGGAGCATTCTTTTTTGCAAAATCACGCTTCGGAAGTAAAATTCTTTTTTCCGCGGTGTTACATGTCCCTGTCATTGGCGAATTGGTGCAAGAAACATTCGCGGCGCGCACTGCGCGGACACTCTCATCGCTTCTTGCTTCCGGTGTTGATATGTTGGAAGCACTTTCCATTACGCGCGAGGTGGTCGGTACTGAAACATTTGCAAATATTCTCTCGGAGGCGCAAACGCGTGTGCGCAAGGGCGAGCCACTTTCCGCCACTTTTCTTGACCACTTAAACAGATATCCGATAATGTTTTCAGATATGATTGCGGTGGGAGAAGAGACTGGGAAACTTTCCGCCATGCTTGAACAAGTTGCCGATTTTTATGAGCAAGATGTGCAACAGCGCACCAAAGACCTTTCCACCATTATTGAGCCGATTCTTATGTTGTTTATCGGCACAGGCGTGGGTATTTTTGCCATAGCGATTATTTCTCCGATATACTCGCTCTCTTCAAAGATGTAATTTGTTTACTTATGCATATTTCAACATCATCGCGTGGCATGACCCTTATAGATGTGTTGGTTGGTTCTGCGTTGGTGCTCATTATTTTTCTTGCGCTTATGGGATTGTTGCGCGCGTCAATTGCGATTTCTTCTCTTGCTAAAGCGCGCGCCGGTGCCTCATCGCTTTCCGAGAGTCAGATGGAATACTTGCGCGGAATCTCATATGATTCGCTCGGTACCATCGGTGGTATTCCAAGCGGGCTGGTTCCACCTACACAAATAAAGAAATTAAATAATATAGCATATACGATGCACACCTATATTCAATATGTTGACTCACCGGCGGATGGGCTTGGTGTAAATGATACCAATGGCATCACTGCCGATTATAAAGTTGCAAAAATAAGTGTTGATTATCAGGCTGGTGGTTCCTCACATTCCGCCGTGCTTGTATCAAACTTTTCACCCCCGAGCATAGAAACAACGAATGGTGGTGGCACGCTCACCATCCACGTGGTTAATGCTACCGGTGCGCCGGTACCCGGGGCGACCGTGCACATTACAGACCCGGCACTTACACCGGCAATTGATATGTCTGCTTTTTCAAACACGCTCGGGATAGTTTCGTTGCCGGGTGCCCCCGTTTCGTCCGACTATCAAATAAAAGTTACCAAAAGCGGATATTCATCCGCACAAACATATGTACGCGATACCACAAACCAAAACCCAACTCCCGGCTATCTCACCGTGGTAAAAGAGCAAATCACCGCAGGCACATTTGCCATTGATACGTTGGCATCTTTTACACTGCATACGTATAACCCAATTTCGAGTGATTCTCTCTTTGATACTTTCACGGACCAATCATTACTTTCGGCAACTTCAAGTGTCTCCGTGTCTTCCGGGGAAATCACGCTTGCTGGCACTGCTCTTTCCGGCTCGGCGCGTTCCATTACTGTAACGCCGACAATGTTGCATGCGTGGACATCGGTACAGGCGAGTACGGCTGCATCGTCTGGCTCAAGCGTTCTTGCGCATGTGTACACAGCCGGCAACACGCTATTACCGGATAGCGTGTTGCCGGGCAACAGCACCGGTTTTTCCACTTTCCCCATTGACTTAACAAATGTATCAACGAGCACCTATCCAACTCTTGCCGTGGGAGCAACACTTTCAAGAACCGGAACGTCCATTGTTCCCAAGGTATTTAACTGGTCACTTGCGTATGATACCGGTCCCACACCGCTACCAAATGTTCCGTTTACACTTACCGGTGAAAAAACCATCGGGTCAACCGGTGCGGGTGCGTCAATTTATAAGACGATATTGTCTACCACCACTAATGCCTCGGGACAACGAGCACTTCCCCTTGAGTGGGATTCATATTCTATAGGTGTGACTGGATATAATATTGAAGGTGCGTGTCCGCTTCCGCCATATCCGCTTGCTCCGGGCTCGGTAAACACCGCATCGCTCACTTTGGTTGCGCCAACTGCGAATACGTTATTAGTGAATGTACAAGACTCAAGCGGTGCTCCGGTTTCCGATGTAACGGTAACACTGACAAATACCGGATATTCCAGTGCTGTTTCTTCATCTACTTGTGCAGGTGCATATTTCGGAGGGCTGTCATCGTCCGATACTTATACTGTAACAATCTCCAAGGGCGGATACACCACGACCACCAGTAACAATATTTCAGTTTCGGGACAGACATTTTATACTGCAACGTTTCAATAACCCATCGGGTGTTGTGGATAAGTAATTATTTTTTGGTGTACCAATGCACTATACTTATAGACAAACATCATGATTACTCAACAGCTTATTGAATACATACGCCAGCGTGTGATTGATGGCGCTTCACGCGAAGATATTACAAAAGAATTACTCACTGTCGGCTGGAGTGGCGGTGATTTAGACAAAGTATTTTCCGCACCGGAAGTGATGACGGCGCGTAGCACCGTAAAAGATATATCATTATCAAAAGTATCACCCGGAGTACCATCTGAAATGTCGCGCAATGAGCCCTCGGTGGATATGTACAAAGACAACAGGCAAAATGTTCCATCAGAAAGTGTTTCGCCAATAATGACACCATCTATATCACAACAAATGCCCGCGTCTTTCGTACCACCGTCATCTTTTACGCCGGCATCTGTAACGCGTGATTCTTTTTGGTATCGCCCGGTGATTATTATTTTAACATTGGTTATTCTCATGGGCGTTGTCGGAGGTGGTGTGTACGCGTATTATACGTACTCCAAACAACCTTCTGCAATTTCCGTGTTGCGTGGGGTGCTGGAGCATGCGGCAACGATTCAGTCGTTTGATTTTGCCGCCACTTCTACAAGTGCCACCGCTACAAACATCGCCTCATCATCGCTTGGCGCGGAAACCGGTGGTATGTTGGGCGGTGCAAAATTTATATATGCCACCACCACGGTTGCTCAGCACGGCACAATAGTGTTGCAAAAAGCGAGAACACATCCGGACATTGACCTCACCACAGCATTGCAGGGTGCAATTTCCGTCGCAACCACAAGCGGTACCTATTCTCTCAGTTTCCATACCATTTTATCTTCGCGTGCGCTTGACCTGAAACTTTTGCGAGGTAAGGTAAGCATTGAATCTACAAATCCTCAACTGCGAATGGGACCGGTGTTTGTAAACGCCGCATTGGCGAAAATATCAGACAGGTGGGTTCGTCTTGTTGATTTTACGAATGCAACTTCGTCCCAACAATTTTCTAAAATCTTTTCCGATCTTTCCGCATCGTCTTCACCTATCATTGCAAAAGACCTAAAAGACCTGCGGACATACGTGGATAGTTTGCAATATGTGCATTCTGCAAGAAATGTGGGCATTGAATATCTGAATGGTGTCCCGACATATCATCTTTCACTGGTGATACAAAATACTCCCCAATCAGTTTTGCTTGTGCAAAGATTCATGTATGATTATATACACTTGTTGCATACTCGTGATGGAGCAATGGGGCGGAATATATCTTTTGCCACATTCTTACAAAAGGGCAGGGGATTTAATGAAACATTCACACAAAAGCTTCCAATTAACATATGGGTTGGGAAGAATGATTCACGTGTATATAAATTTACTATTCCGAGTATTACTTTCGTAGGGGTCGGTAACAACCTGAATAGTCGTGCAACCTTGCGTGAAGAACTTCGCTTTGCCAATTATAATTCCACAGCGCCGATTGTTTCTCCGAAAAATGTTGAGTCGTTAAAATCTTTTATGAGCGGACTGTTTGGATTTGGTTCCGGTGGTGGGCTGTAAACTTACACGTGTGTACGTGCCCGGCGGTCGGATTATTCCTATGCGAACAAGAGCATTTACTTTAATTGAAACAGTGGTCACAATTGCCATCTTCGCTGTGGTGCTCTTTTCTGTAACATCGCTCATTATTTATTTCTATCGCATGAATTCCTTTGTACTTGAGCAAACTTCGGCGGTTGAAAATTCCAGTATTGGGGTAACTGATGCCATGAAAGATTTGCGTGAGGCATCGTACGGCGCCAACGGAGCATATCCTGTGGTGAGCGCTTCTGACAACAGCATCACTTTTTATGTTGATATGAAAGATGACGGAGTGGTTGACCGTGTGAGGTATTGGCTTTCCGGCACCACCCTTTATCGCGGGATTACTGTTCCGATTGGAAACCCGCTCTCTTATGTGGGGCAACCGGAGGCCACTACAAGCATTGCAACCGATGTACACAATGGGAGCACGCCACTTTTTCGCTATTTCAATTCAAGCGGTATCCAGATGGCACCTCCTATAAATGTTACTGATATTGCCTCAGTAAACACCACTGTTACCGTCAACATTAATCCGAATCGCGCGCCGAATAATTTTACTCTTTCGGTTGGGGCAACATTGCGTAACTTGCGACGCGCGCCGTAGGCGCGCGCTATACTGATACTATGCACATAAAAAAAACCTCGGGCTCCATTATGCTTATCGCACTTATATTTGGTGCCATTTTTCTTGGAGTATTCACGGCGCTCTCCGGTTTTGTATTATCAGGTAATAATTTTGAAATACAAAAGCAAGCACAAAACGAAGCGGTTTCAATTGCCGAAGCCGGGCTTGAATATTATCGTTGGCACCTGGCGCATTTTCCAAATGACTTGCAAGATGGCACTGGCATACCCGGACCGTATCTCATTTCTTACAAAGATCCGACTGGGGGTACGGTGGGAACATACACTCTTTCCATAAATGGAAATAAATCGTGTGGGCAAATTACCTCAATTGATATTTCTTCAAAAGGGGTTCCGGCAGATGATCCGAATGTTTCTGAAACGTTGATTGCTCGCTACGCGCGCCCGACGGTCGCACAATACTCATATGTTATCAATGGAAGCGTTTGGGCGGGCTCTGACCGCATCATTAATGGTCCATATCATTCAAACGGTGGTATTCGTATGGATGGAACAGCGAACGCTCCGGTCACCAGCTCTCTTTCAAAATGGACGTGCACCAGCTCATTTGGTTGTAATCCAAACCAGACAGTAAATGGGGTATTTGGTTCCGGTGGCAATCAAAATTTGTGGAAATATCCAACACCGCAAATAGACTTTGCCGCAATCTCCGCAAATTTTTCATCGTTAAAATCAATCGCAAATGCGCAAGGTCTTTATTTCTCACGCTATAGTTCCGGGGGTGGCAAATTAAGCCACCGGGGGTATCTTTTTGTTTTTAATGGAGATGGAACCGTAACGGTGTATAAAGTAAAAAAAGTGGCGACACTGTATTCTGTGCCAATTGATGGTTCAAGTGGATTCGGTTGGAATGATCATACATTGATTACAAAAAAGATATTGTTAGGTACATATGACATTCCTTCAAACTGCGGGCTTATCTACGCGGAAGATAATATATGGGTTGAAGGAATTATCAGTCGGAAAGTAACTCTTGTTTCGGCGAATGTTGCTAATGTAGGAGTAAAAACCAACGCAGTTCTTGAGGGAAACATCACGTACAATTCACCAAATTCCGGGCTTACGCTTATCGCACAAAATGATGTACTTGTAGCGGCGAACTCTCCCTATGATATGACCTTGGATGGCATTTTTATTGCACAAGGTGGAGCATTTGGACGCAATGGGTATTTTTGTTGGCGGTATCCAAACTATAGTCAAAAGGGAACCCTTGCTATGTTCGGGTCTGTCGTTTCAAACAAGAGAACCGGTACTCAATGGGGTGGTTGGTATACCTGTGGAAATACATTTTCATCCGGCTATGCCATACGCACCAACTCATTTGACCGTTCACAATTTACCAATCCACCACCATTTACTCCTGGAACCTCCGCAAATTATCAATTTGTGAGCTGGCGCCAGAAGTAAGAAGCCCGGGTACCTGATAAGTTCACTGACATATGGCAGTCCTCTTAATCTGAGGAATATGGCACTGTCTTTCTTGGAATGTATAACGAGGACAGCGCGATAATCTTAGCGAAAAGATTGAAAGTTTTCGTAGTAGAGAGTAACGGAATAGAGGGAATTACCGCGGAGGAAGGTAACCCTTTGTTTGACGACCATTTGTGCGTGGCACAAATGGTCGTTGCGTGTAGCGAAAGGGGGAAATTGATTGGTCCGTTAGAGATACACGCGGTGTTGTGCGCGCACTATCCGACGAAGTACAAGTAATGAGCGGGCACCAATGTGCCCGCTACTTTTTTACCTCTTTATGATTTTTTGATGTCTTTACTTTAAACTTTCTTACTATTCTTTAATTCCAAATCTTTTCTTGCTTTAGTTTACGTTAGTGATTTAATTTTTTCAATCAATTTATCTTTATCCAATCCGCCAACGGAAAACAACTCATTGTTTACGATAATTCCCGGTGAGGACATCACCCCGTACTCAACAACCATTTTCTGTCCTTTCTCTGAAAGCATATCAATATATTCAATTTCTACTTTTGGAAAACTTGATTTGATTTCCCCCTCCAAAATCTTTTTTGTTGCAGCACAGTGACTGCACCCAACTATTGATAATTCTTGTATTTTAATTGTAGCCATAATTTTATTTATATTAACTTTTACTAACACTTTTTACAAATACCCATGATCTTTTGGGAGGTAAAGTAAAGAGGAATGAACATAAGAACCAATGAGGCAATTAATATCCATACTTGATACTGAACCAGAAAACCAACCACTCCAAATCCGAGAAATCCAAACAATGCCACAACACACATTGGGCACGATGCTGCTCCAAAAATTGAAGCGAGAATTACCGAGGATCCTCCAAATCCGCCCTCTGCCATTACGCCAAGCCGAGCTTTGTTTTGCCTGGATTGTTTGTATGCATATATATTCATCAGAAGAAAAAGTGACCCTAGAATAGCAAGAGCGGTGAGAGTAATATAATCCGTAATTGTGAGTAAAGATAACTGGAATTTTAGAGTATTAGCTGGGATGGTGATTATTGGTATTGCCAGAAAAATTATAAAGAAAAATACAGCAGTTGGTAATGTGAAATAACGATACCTCCTCTCATGTAAAACTGCTTTTATAGCAGAAAAAATTGTTTGAAAGTAATTAAGCATATCTATGGGAAAAGAATCTTTGTAAACGCTATTACAAAATTGGCATCTTTTTTCTCGTGTGATTTTTGATGAAGAAGTAACACAACCTGTTGTGATTTATTTTGATTCATGGTTGATTATTGATAATTATTTTTGTGTGCGTATGTACTTGTTGAACAGTATGATTATCTTTTGCATTAAGCACTCCGATTGATGACAATATACCGAGAACTATAAGAGCAAGCGAAATAATAATACTTGCGATAGACATTTTCTTTTTCTTAATCCAGCTCCAAAGAATCGTAATAAGAATAATTCCAATTCCTGTCCACCAACCAATCCATATAGGTCCACTAAATGCGCCATGGGCCATGGGGTGATTTTGTATCTCGGCAAGCGCGGGAGCGATATCCATAACAAATTGATTCCAACTTGCGTGAAAAATAGAATCTTCCCACCAATGCATACCCCAAAGCCCATAAGTGAGAATAAACGCGCCAACTGACACCAGCGACCAGCCCATGATTGTATCAATGTTTTCTTTGCGTCTGGCAATCCATTTTGTGGTATTAACACCTAGAACTGCCAGAATAACAATCGCAATAAGTGGTACCGCGCGACCTAAACCGTTTACAAATCCTAAACCGGCGCCTAGTCCCAAACTGCCAATACCGGCAATGTATGTCAAAATGACATAAAAGGCGGGGTTCGGACAACCGATGCCGGCGTTGCCGAGCAACATGCCCATACCGAGAGCTTTTACGTAATCACTTCTTTTTTGAAGCCATGCCGGTGATGCCCCCGCAAATTCGGGAAGAGAGATATGAATGAATTGTAGCTCTGATAAGCCGAACAGGATAGCAATCGTGCCCGCAAATAGAAACATATACAAAGTAACTTTATCAAGTCCGAAATATCCGCCCAGTTGTGATATAACCGCTCCGTAAATCGCAAGAGTGATTGAAATTCCAAGTCCAAACAAAAGCGCCATTGTAAATCCTTTTGCAGGTGACTTTCCAAGCGTCATGGGCACAATAATAAAAATTAGTGGTAGAGTGCACGGAAGAAAAATCATTGAGAGACCCGCAGCAAACGTAAGCGCTACTCCTACCGATTGTCCGCTTGCAGTGGCGAGCCAAAAAAGCCCACCACCAATAGCTGTGAATAAGACAATTCCTATTAATGCTAAAATAAAGCGTGTTGATTTTTGGGATTGATTATTCATGACGATTTTTGCAAATTTTTGAGCAATGATTTTTAACGTGTTTATCAATAATCTTCAAAAGTGGTTCGATGGTTTCTTTGTTGAGCGAATAATAGCGATACAATCCTTTTCTTTGGAGATATACAAATTGGCAACTGACGAGCCGTTTGAGATTGTGGGAAATAGTACTTTGTTTGTAGGGTAGTTTTTTTGTAAGCTCCGTTACATTCATCGGCTTATTACGCAAAGCGTGGATAATTTCCAACCTTGTTTTATTCCCTAGTGTGTGAAAAAATATTTTGTATGGTGATTTTGCCATATTGTGAAAACTTAATATACTAATAGTATAGATGATGAATAATTTCATGTCAAACACAATAGTTTGAATTCAAACAGAGAGTTTCTTGCTGTTGCTCGCGCATGAGAAGAATGGGGCAATAATAACTATAAATACTTTTCGGCTCCGCCATCCCAAAAAAAATTACGCCACCCGTCAGCAAAAGAACAAAAAGAAAATGGGTTTGAGGAAAGGAATTTCCACTCTTTTGTGAATTGTGCAAAACGTTTCCTGAAATCGTTTCCAATGGAAGTGGTATACTGTAGGTAATGTGTATTGTAGCGAATTGGAAAACATATGCGGAGACAGTTGAATGCGTGAACATAAACAACTCATGACATTGTTTTGTTCGTTTTATAATTTTTTTAATTTTTACTCACGCATATGAATTCCCGAGAGAAATTACTTAATCAAGAACAATCACCAGTTCTAGATGAAAAAGATATCAAAGAGTTAATGAGAAGTAGAAATATTTTGCATGAAGACTGCCATCTCATTGAAGAACTATCAGAATGCCCAAAATCTTTATTTTTAGAATTCCATAATTTTTTCTCAAGTAAAAAAGAAGGGCTTGTGCGTGCTTTGGAATACATTCTTGAAAATTTAGATAATGAAAAAGCAGAAAGAAAAAATTTCCTGGAATTATATTTGGAACTTGCAAAAAAATATAATTGGACAACATGCTGGAACATAAATGTAGTTTTTGAAAGACGCAAAGCTACATAAGCAACTCCTGACCTGCTCTGTTGTATAAACGTCCACGCGCCCCCCTCATTTCTTGACTTCCTTTTAGATGTAGAGTTAACTAACGTAGTCGATAAATATGTCGGCTAACCAAGAAGGAGGTTCACAATGTGCACAGAAGAGTTTGTATCAAGGACCGTTGTAAGAAGGAAAGATACCGGTGAGACAGGGATAGTATGTCCCAGTCTGGGGATATTAAACTGTAATGGTCCGGATGAGGTTA
>DRJB01000017.1 GCA_011052355.1 Candidatus Kaiserbacteria bacterium | reverse complement strand
GCAATGTATGAGGGTGTATGCCGTGCTCGCAATTCATTGGCTACTGTTTTCATATTGTCTCTGGTGGGAGGGAGTTTTCGCCTGTCTAATTCGCGAGTAATAAAATCACGCCCTGAGAAATGTTGAAAGCTGTATTTTCTTTTAAGAAAACCAACAATGGCGCCCTTTCCGGCACCAATGGTCCCCGAAATACCTATAATTATATTTTTGTTAGCGTCCACGGCGCTCCATAAAATATTTCGCAACCGGAACAAGCAACGGTGCGGCAAGAAGTATTGAAGAGTATGTTCCCGCAATAACTCCGGCAATCAGTACCAGTGCGAAACTGAATGTAGCATGGCTACCAAAGATGGCAAGTGCGGAAAGTGCAAGAATAACGGTGAATGAAGTGTTTATGGAGCGTCCCATTGTTTCTTTGATTGATTGTCCGACAAGCGTGGAAAATTCTTTCGTGGTTGCCGCCTGCGCGCCGTGCGCAAGATGTTCTCTGACACGGTCAAAAATAACAATGGTATCGTTCACCGAATAACCGGATATGGTCAAGAGCGCAACCACGAAAAGTGCATTTACTTGTGCCCCGGTGAAATACGCCCACAATGCAAAAAATCCTGCCGGGATAAGCATGTCATGAAATAGTACGACCACCACAATAGAGCCGTACACCCATGAAGATACCGGCTTAGAGACTTTGCGAAATGCCCATGCGATGTAAAGAACGATAGAGAAAATTACCACTACAAGCGCAAGCAACGCTTTCCTTCCAAGCTCCGAGCCAATAGTTGGACCAACAGACATAAATTGAAGCTCTGTTGCGGGAAATCCTTTTGGTGAGAGTGCTGTTAGGACTTTTGCATGTTCTTTCGGAGTAAGTGTGCGCGTACGCAACACCACTTCGTGTGCGCCGAGGTTTCGCAACGATATGCCCCCAAGCGGAATAACAGATACATCCTTTTTTAAGGTGGCAATACTCGGACGTGCGGAGGTGTATGACACTTGCACCAATGAACCACCGGTGAAATCAATACCCAGTGGCAAGCCAAAATAGACAATCGCGCTGATTGACGTGGCAAGAATGATGCCGGTAATAATAAAAAATATCTTTTTGTTATTGACAATAAACATAATTAATCTTTACGTGAAAGCGGGGAGCGCACATGCAACCCGCACGAAGTTAAAAATCGCCAGATGCCCTTGTTTCCTTCCGGAAGAACAGAGAGCAAGAATATGCGCGACATGGTTACTGCGGAAATAAGTGAGGCGAGCACGCCCAGCAAAAACGTCAACGCAAACCCCTGCACAATGGGTGTACCCAGCCAATACAGCACTACGGATGAAATAATCATGGTAACGTGACCATCACGAATAGCCGGCCACGCGCGAGAGAAGCCGATGTGTGTTGCCTCTCTTGCGCCTTTTCCTTCGCGTAGTTCTTCTTTGATGCGCTCAAAGATAAGCACATTGGCATCAATAGCCATTCCGACCGAAAGAATAAGCCCTGCAATTCCCGAAGCGGTAAGCGTAATTGGAATAATTTTCATGACAGAAAATACCAGAGCGAGATAGCCGGTGAGCGCGACGTCGGCGATAAGCCCTGGCAAGCGATACCACAGCAACATAAAAAGGGTGACTAATATAAATCCGATGATTCCCGCAATAAGACCATCGGAGACCGCCGTCTTGCCGAGAACGGGACCAACAGCACTGCTACTTTCAAGAGAGATTGGAACCGGCAACGCACCAAAGTTTAGATTTTGCACGAGACTTCTCGCCTGCTTCAGTGTGAACTGTCCGGAGATGGTGGCGACACCTCCCGGGATTGCTTCACGAATGACCGGTTCTGAAATTGGTTTTCCATCAAGAAAAATGCCAAGCACCTTCCCAACGTGTTCTTTTGTTATTTTCTCAAATAATTTCGCACCGGTACTATTAAATTTTAAAAGTATTTCCGGTGACCCAAGAGCATTTGATTGCGTTGAACCGAACTGCAATGATGCTCCGGAAAGGTATCGTCCGGTAAGTGCTGTTGGCATGAACACAACCGCCGTGGTGGTTGAATTTGCACCACCAATGTGTGTTGTGGTCGCAAGACGAAAATCAAGAGTTGGTGTTTTCCCAAGTGCCTTAACCGCAGCTTGTACATCGGTAACCCCCGGCAAATCAACAATAAGCCGATACTCCGGATGCGCCGCAACAAAGCTTGAATGCTCTGTTTGAACAAGTGGTTCGGCGACACCGAACAAGTTTACTCTGTTTTCAATAACGCGACGGAGTGCGCCAAGTGATCCGGCACGCTCGCTTGATGGAGTTTTACTCATGTCTGCGCGATAAACAAGCTCGGTGCCTCCGGCAAGGTCAAGCCCGAGACGAAACGCGTAATGCGAGCTTGGGTTTGCGGTGGACCATATGAACCACCCGAGCGCGAAACCAATTAAGATGATAACCGCCGCTGCGATACGATAACGTGCCATATATAACGAGTATACGTTTATTGACCGAAACGTCAACTTTTTGAGATTAGCGCGTATGACCTCAGCGGAAAATCATGCGAGCTTGTGCATGATAGCTTTTATCTCCTCATCACTTGGGATAACTTGTGCTGGATTGATGTTGTAAATTTTAAGGAAGTCTACGAGGACTTTGTTGATTGGATATTGGTCATTTCCAATTTCAACAGAACCTCCTTTTGTGGTATCAACTTTAGAAAAGTGGAGCTTTGCTATTTCTTTCACAACCTCGGTCCAGTTTGGATTATCAAACACATCGTATATTTCCTCCACATTATCTCT
>DRJB01000016.1 GCA_011052355.1 Candidatus Kaiserbacteria bacterium | reverse complement strand
GTTACATCTTCAAAAACAGTTTTTTCGTGTGCCGCGTATCCTTTTACCGATTCAATCAAGTTTGGAATGAGGTTGTATCTGCGTTTTAGTTGCACATCAATATCTGCCCACGCTTCCTTTGCGCGATTTACTTTTGACACGAGCCCGTTGTACATCACTATCATCCAGATGATGATTATTGCGATGATACTTAAAATTATAATAAGTGTTGTTGACATAAATAATGCGGATTATATTTATAAATAAACCTGACATATAGTATAACACAACACGCGGTGCCGAAGGCGCCGCGTGTTGTGTATTTTGTATTAACCAGATAAAGCCCGTGGCTAGAAACCCATACCACCAGGCATACCTCCTCCCATACCGGCGTCAGGCATTGCCGGTTTTGGTTCAGGAATATCTGTCACCGCAACCTCGGTTGTGAGCAACATCGCAGCTGCGGAAACCGCATTTTCAATGGTGCTCCTCGTAACTTTTGCCGGGTCAATAATTCCAGCCTTTACCATATCCGATACCATTTCGTCCTTAAGAGCATCATAACCCGCGAAGCCTTTCGCCTCCTTCATTTTGTTTACGATGAGAGACAAATCTTCTTTCCCGGCATTGAGCGCTATTTGACGAAGCGGTTGCTCAAGTGCACGCGCGACAATGTGATATCCGATGAGTTCATCTTTCCCAAGGTTCTTGCGTGTTGTAGACGAAAGTATACGAGAAATATTTGCAAGTGTGGTTCCACCTCCGGGAACAATGCCCTCCTCAAGCGACACCTTGGTTGCCTTTACCGCATCATCAATTTTATCCTTAAGGTATTTCATTTCTGTTTCTGTTGCTGCTCCCACACGAATGACCGCAACACCGCCGGAAAGTTTTGCGATGCGCTCCTCAATCTTTTCCTTATCAAACTTTGATTCGGTCTGTTCTGCAAGTGTGCTCATTTGTTGTACGCGCGCTTCAATATCACTCTTTTTCCCCTTGCCACCCACAAACACGGTGGTGTCTTTGGTAGCGACCACTCTGTTTGCTTTCCCAAGTATTGAGAGTGTCGCAGTTTCAAATGTTTCTCCTAGATCGGAGGAAAGCACCTGTGCTCCAACCACCGTGGCAATATCCGCCAACATTTCTTTCTTCCTGTCGCCATATCCGGGTGCCTTCACCGCAAGCACATTGAATGTGCCACGCAACTTGTTAACCACAAATGTGGCGAGCGCATCTCCTTCTATATCATCTGCAATAATTATTAATTCTTTTTTCCCGGCTTGTGCAACTTTTTCAAGAAGAGGAAGAATCTCTTGCACACTGCCTATTTTCTTATCAGTAATGAGAATTGATGCATCACGATATTCAGCTTCCATGCGCTCCGGGTTTGTCACCATGTAAGGAGACACATATCCTTTGTCTATCTGCAATCCTTCAACCACATCATAAGACAATTCGGTGCCTTGTGATTCCTCCACTGTAACAACACCGGTCTTCCCGACTTTATCAATGGTGTCGGCAATTATTTTACCAAGCTCTTCCGATTCTGATGAGATGCTTGCGATTTGTCGTATGTCATTTTTCCCGGAAATCGGCTTTATCATTTTCTTCAGTTCGGCAACTGCATCTTTGCGCGCTTCATCCATACCGGAGCGAATTGCCATGGCGCCAGCACCTTTTACCAACTGACCAAGCCCCTCGTTGCTCATTGCTTCAAGCAATACCACAGTGGTGGTGGTGCCGTCCCCAACCCCATCGCTGGTTTTGTTTGCGACTTCTTTTACTATTTCCGCACCGATATTTTCAAATGGATCCTTAAAAGAAAGCTCCTTTGCAATGGACACCCCATCGTTGGTGATGCGCGGACCCCCATATGACCTGCCCAACACCACGTTTCTTCCGCGAGGCCCAAGAGTTACTTTAACTGCCCGTGCCGCTTTACTGATTCCCTCATGTAATTTTCGACGTGCCTCCTCACCAAATAAAATTTGTTTAGCCATAGTATTGTATATATGAATTATGCATTAGTAATAATCGCCAAGATGTTTGACTCTGAGAGTATGTAATATTCTTCACCGTCCACCTTTACCTCATCATAACCATACTTGGAAAACAACACTGTATTACCCACAGAAACCTCAACAGGTTGTCTGGTGCCGTCTTCATATTTACCCGAACCAACCGCCACCACCGTACCACGCCCCGGTTTTTCTTTGTTTGCGGATTCCGGAATGATAATACCTGAAACAGATTTCGTCATTTCGTCTTTGTTCACCGGCTTCACCACCACTCTATCTCCCAGCGGTTTAATAGAAATTTTTTTATTTTTTTCCATACGTTATTATTTATGCTTAAAGCACTATCAAATAAAATTGTTGAAAATCAACCCCACAATGTGTGCTTCCACATTGGATACATACAGTATAAAGAAATTTACGTGCTAATGCAAGAAAAATTGTATCTGGAGCGTCAGTTGTTGAACGAGCTTAAGTAGTGAGTGATTTCTTTTTGTATTTGAATGATACGTGTGGCACGCTCTTGTGTGATCATTGTTGTGTGGGTTGTTCTGTTTGTGTTTGTATTCGCAGGTATTGCGGTAGTGCTTGAACCGGCACCATACACTTCTTTCATCTTTGAGAGTGTTCTGGGACCGACATGACCATAGCCCATGGTGTATTATGGGGTACCT